>JAUWPI010000009.1 GCA_030611665.1 Candidatus Heimdallarchaeota archaeon
CATATTAACGAAGGAGGAGAAGTAGTTATTTCGAAGTTCTTCCGTGTTTATCTTGATTATAATTACATTGTTACACCACTGAAAAAAACCTATTCTCATGAACCCAATTTGAAGAACATTAAACCTGAACAGTATAAACAAATACTTGGAATTGAAGCACCAATATGGACAGAATGGGTTCCTGATAGAGACCGATTAGATTGGCAATTATTTCCCAGGTTAGCAGCTGTTTCTGAGATAGGATGGACAATTAAGAGTAACAAAAACTACAAAAATTTCAGAAAGAGGATCATCGATTTTTCCAGAAGATTAGACTATTTGGGTGTAAAATATGCAAAATTAGAAAAAGTAGATCCTAATCCGTTGAAAAGAATTTGGAATTTAAGTAGAGCATTCAAATGGCCAGAAATCTGATGAAGTATTTTGAAAACATTAGTTATAAATAAAAATAGTAATCTATCACAACCTATTCCAAAAGAAATAATAACAATATAATGTGCATATAGCTAGAGAATCATGTCTAATGTAGAAAAAAAGATGAATATCTTAATCGATGAAGCCAATGCAAATTATAATGCGAGCAGATATAAAGATGCAGCTAGAACTTTTGAACACCTTATTTCGCTTGCAATTCAGAATGTTGAACCTGAAGAAGCTATCTATTTTGCTTACCGTGCTGCAGATTGTTGGAAGAAAGAGAAGAATGACATGAATAGAGTTTTGATTTTCAAAGATATGGCAAAACTAGCTTTTAACTTTTCGTCTCAGATAGCAGATAACATCGTAATAAAATCCAAAAAACAAGAAGATAAAGCAAAGGCATTGGATGCTTCAGGAGAATGTTTGTTGTATGTTAATCCTACTTCTGCTAAACAAAAATTAAATGAAAGCATCAAAATATCAAGCAAGCTCGCAGAAACAGCAAAAACCGAAAAAGATAAAATACATTTTCTACTTAACGCACTAGAATCAGCAAAGAAACTAGCTGATAGTAAACAAATTAAAGAGCTACAAATTCAAATTGCTAATCTTCATGTAAACATTGCAGAAGCTGAGAAGAAGAAAGAGTCTCCGGAAAATCTTCAAATAGCCCTTAGATCCTTTGAGGATGCTTTGGAAATTTATAATGAACTTAAGCTGAAAGAGGATATTCAAAGAATATCAAAGAAAATTAAGATACTGAAAGCAAAAGTTGCAGAATATGACCCCTTTGCAACATAAATGTAGGAGCTTATCATTTTTCTAGTCTAAAGGAAGTATTTCTGAATATGCTTAGCAAAAGTAAAATTCAAAAGAGGGGCTAGTAATTATCAAACACATGGTCCCGTAGCTCAGCTGGATAGAGCGTTTGCCTCCTAAGCAAATGGTCGGGTGTTCGAATCACCTCGGGATCGCCAAATCTTATACAAACAGAATTCTGTGTTTACTATGAGTTCAAAAAATAATAAACTAATTCAAGTCTCTATTTGCAATTTCCATACTTGTAACCCGAAAATATGTACAGCTCAAAAGATTATAAAATCTAGAAAAGCAATTGAAGTTCAAATCAAGCAAATACAATCTCGAAGTATAGTGTTAACTCCCTTTTCTTTCACCGCTCTTTCAATAGAGGATCGTGAATTAGCACTTAGAAATGGATTAGTTGGTGTAGATTGTTCTTGGAATAACATAGAAGGAGGGGAAGAAGCTTTGAGTAGAGGAACAGGTAGAGCATTGCCTTTCTTAGTTGCCGCAAATCCTGTAAACTATGGAAAACCCTCAAAATTAAGCACACTAGAAGCAATTGCTGCTGCTTTGTATATTTTGGGTGACAAGATGCAAGCAAAGGAAATATTATCGCTAGTAAAATGGGGGGATGAGTTCTTGAAAATAAACAAAAAGTATCTTAACAAATACGCAAAAGCTAAAAGCAGTAAAGAAGTAGTTGAAGCTCAAACAGTTATAATGAACGGGCTTTATGACTAAGCAATAGTTTAAATAGTAAACGATTTTGAGCAGAAATTTTATATTCATGGAATTTTCACAGTAGTCATGAAGATAGGTATCAATTGTTTTCCAACTGTGGGGGGGTCTGGAATAGTTGCAACACAGCTAGCCATTGAAATAGCAAAGAAAGGTCATGAAGTTCATCTTATCAGCTACGACACACCATTTTTATTGCGAACATCTCGACATCCAAACATCACCCTTGACCTAGTTGATATTATCTCTTATCCACTTTTCAGAGATATCGGTGCTCCTTACACCATTCTTGCAGCTTCCAAACTAGTACAAATAGCTAAAAAATCAGAGATTGATTTAATGCACATTCATTATGCAATCCCAGTAGGGGTTTCAGCATTTTTAACTAAACAGATTACTAAAATCCCTATAGCAATTACTGCCCATGGATCAGATATTCACACATTAGGAATCGATCCCGCATATAATCCTATAATATCCCATGTTTTTGATAATGTAGATGGATTATCAACTGTTTCGAATTACTTGAAGGAAGAAATGATCAATAAATTTTCTAGTAAAAGAGAGATAGAAGTTTTCTACAACCCAATTGACATCAACAAATACAAGAAGATAGACACCGAACTTTGTGATTTTAGGATTAAGCACGAGAAAAATTTCGTTCATGTTTCTAACTTTAGACCAGTAAAGAGGGCTCCCTTTATTGTTGAAGCATTCGCAGAAGTTGTTAAAGAACATCCCGATCTAGGTTTAATTATGGTTGGAGAGGGACCTGAGAGAAAGACATGCGAAGAATTAGCATACAAATTGGGCATAGCTGATCATGTAATTTTCCAAGGTGTTCGAGTAGCTTTGACAGCAATTTATAATTGTGCAACTGCACTTATTTCAGCAAGTACAAATGAGAGTTTTGGATTAACTTTAGCAGAGGCAATGTCTTGTGAAACACCAGTTATTGCTCCAAATGTTGGAGGAATCCCTGAAGTTGTTGATCATAATAAAAATGGTTTCATATATGAATTGGAAGATAAAAAAGCGTTAATTGGATATATGATCCAACTTTTAGAGGATAATCAATTAAAACAAAATATGGGTAAAAATGGAAGAAAGAAAGTAGAAGAATCATTCGAATCATCCAAAATTGCAGACCAGTATATTACATGGTATGAGAGATTGTTAGAATAATCACAGCATTGAATTTATATAACCTATACCCCCTACGGGCGTATCTTTTGCATAAAATCTTCTGTATGAAGCTATGTTGTCTTTTATTCCTGTAACTATAGCCATAACAAACCAAGGCCAACTGACTTCTTGCCATTGATGTCTATCATCATACATTCCATATTGCCATGATTTGAATCGTTCAATTAGAGTAGTTGGTTTGTTTTTTACTTCTTTAATAGCTAATCTTCTACTATTTATGTAATCACCTAGATTTTTTGAATGTTCTTTGAGCTCAGATATATCGTCTTTTCTTCTTGCTTTTGCAAGAGAACCTAAAATTCCAAAGAATTCTGGAGTAAGAATTGAAAATGGTTCAAGTGATGGATCCTTACTAAATTTCTCAATCCAAGGTGTATTATATACCATCCGAGTGTATTTCACGTATAATGGAAACTTAAAACCTATTTTTTGAACAGCGGGAATAACCTGAGCATTATAATTAATTTCTCCAGGTCCAGATATTCTGATATAAATGGGCATAATAGTTTGAAGAAGAGCTTGATTAGTATCCAGACGTGGATAAAGGTTCTTTATGTGATCTGATAGATCTATATTATCTTTACTCACACTGAATGAATAATCAACATTATCAATAGGACACTTCCCATGAAAATGTAAAATATCATTATTCTCTCTACATGACAATTTAATTCTGTAATGATCATTCGGACATTCATAAAAGAATGGAGAGTAATCGGCTTTCTTTTTCGCTGTAGTTGGTTTGAATCCTAGTTCTTCAATCTTTTCTGTTGCACTGTTAAACTCTTTAATATATTTAGATCGCGATTGTAAAAATGGTGCGTATCCCTCAGAGGTCATTTTACGAATTTCTGGATGAGAAGTCGGAAAGAACACAACCCCCCAGTCATTGATAATATTTGCTTGGATACCCCAGATAAGTGTTATCCATTCACCTAAATTTGAGGAACTTCTGTAGGTTTCTCTAAGGAAAGTGAGGGTGTGTTCAGTTTTTTCAAGAAATAGTTTCAATTTGTCTTTGCTTATTGTGGATTTAAATTCGCTAAATATGTTCCTGATGACTGAAAGACTCTCTTCCAACCATGCATAGTTATTAGAAGAAATAGTGTTTGCAATAACGCCGTCTATAGCATCAGGAAGATGTATTGCTTTACTGACTGATGATTGATAATTTGGTAGATGGATTGTTGTGATCTCAGGTTGGATGCTATCATGTGTATTAATCAGAAAAACTGGAACAAGGAATTTTCCTTTCTCCTTACTAATTTCGGATACATTAACAATTGCAGAAATCTTATTTCCAATTATTCCGGTTCCACCAAATATTGTAGCTTGTTGACCAGCTAATACAACTCCATCATGTAATTTTGAAATATTATCCTTTGTTTTTGGAGTGAGAATTCCAAGATTTTCATGATAATTTGTAAGTATTTGTTTAAGTTTTGAAATCTTTTCATCTTCAATCTTAATTTCAGACATTGATGCTGTATATTCTACAGCGTCGCCATAAGTTTTGGGGATTTTGTTGAAAAAGTAAGCAGAATCTGGAAAATTAGCTTGTTCATTTACATAAGCTTCGTATAGATCACCAATTCTTTCCATATTAGAAGGTGAATCTCTACATATTCTTAACAATTTTTATATATCATTTTTCCAAGTTTATGTCAGAGGAATATAATATGAAAAATCATAGTTTTGTACATATAGAACTCCCAGCGAAAGATTTAGAAAAAGCAAAAGAATTCTATGAATCAGTCTTTGAGTGGGAAGTAGTTATCCAAACAGGTTTCGATGGTTATGCTTTTTTCAAGGAATCAGAAGATGGTATTGGTGGCGCTTTTCAGAAATCAGATAAGATAATTAATGGTGAAGTTACATTATATATTAGTACAGATGACATTGATTTGTCTCTAGAAAAAATTGAGGGTAATGATGGAGAAATTGTTAAAAAGAAAACTCAAATTTCTGATGAGCTTGGCTTTTATGCTTTATTTAAAGATAATACAGGCAACTTAATGGGTCTCTGGTCTAAAACTAGAACCATTTAAATCCATATTTAACTGGTATCCGACAGAAATTTGCTTGTTTCAGTTTGTCTTAATGATTCTTTCAAAAATTGAGTGAATGCTGATATATTCCGATGATTCTTACACAAATTTTTTAAAGGAAGAACTAGTAATGAAACCACAAGAAACAATTTTAAAGGTGAAAATAAGAATGGCTAAAGAATGTCCTAAATGTCACAGTAAAAATCTCAAAGAAGTAGAGGATAAATCGAAAGTAGTAGCATATTTCAACCATCAACCAATCTACAAGAAGAAATCTGTTTGCCGAGAATGCACTTATGAATGGTTCCCCGACGGCGGAGCAGAATAAACTAAGTGAAATCATATTTTTGATTTTTCTCCAACTTTTACTTCCTTCTTCCTTTTCAGAGAGATTTATTCTCGTATGTCACACAAATTGTAGGGACAAATTATGAAGATAACTACTTTTCTTAAGAAATATCTATTCAGAATATTAGTTGTTCTTCTTATGGTAGCTGCATTAACATTCTTTTTCGTAGACCTAGCACAAAGAGACGAGCTAGGAGACGCCTTTTCACACTTCTTAACGGCAAATATTCTATTTTTAGTATTAGCTCTTCTATTGATGTTAATAAGTATGATAATCAAAGCATACAGATTCTTCATTCTAATAAAAACTTCAAACCCTGAGCTTAAATTTCTCAAATTTTTGCTGCCATTTTTCCTTGGTTATGGGTTTAGCACCTTAGGACCGTTGAAATCTGGAGAGATTGCTAGTGTTGAAATCAACAAAAGATCATTATCTGTTCCTCGTTCATCATCTCTAGCAGCAATAGCATTTTTCAGAGTATTTGATTTGTTTGTTGTTCTAATTCTGTTTATTATTGGTTTAGGGATAACTATCCCTGGAATCGTAGAGGAACAATTTACAATTTATCTAAACATTATATTCTATATCTCTTTAGCGGGGACAATTATCCTATCTATTTTACTCTTCTTCCCTCCAGTTGGCAGATTATTCTTGCGTAGTGTAAAAGCAGTTGTAGGAAAGATATCACAGAAGGGAAAAAAATGGCTAGAAGCTGTAATTGATCCAGCACTAGAAAATTACTATATATCCTTGCATTATCTTTACAAACAAGTTTTCTTAGCTATATTAGTTGTTGTGACTACACTAATCAGATGGTTTCTAGAATTTCTTTCCTTTAAACTAACCATTATGGCATTTGGTGAAAATATAACACTTCTAGACGCAGCAGTTATTTCTTCTATTACACTCTTTGTTGGAATGTTAACATTTGTCCCTGCTGGTTTAGGTACAGGAACACTAACTACACAATATCTACTAGAGCAACTATCTATAGCACCTGCTATTGCAGCAGCATCAGTAATCTTTCAAACAATTGTTGGAACTGGTGTAACGTTATCTGTTGCAGCTATTTCCTCATTTTTTGTAAAAGAACAGGAAGAAGATGAAAAGGAAGTAAGTAATAAGGAAAGCAAAACTGAAACAATAGACATTGTGGATGAGAGATAAATTTGTTAAATTCCTCTCTTTAATCGATTTATCAGAAATGGATGAAACTGTAAATCTTCCATCTTATTACAAGTAGTATCAACATCATATTCTAGGCGAACATGTTCATACTCAAAATCCTTGCTTTTTTCATTTATTTTGAAAATCATAAAGGAAGCTCTTGGATCATTATCTCGAGGTTGACCTACAGAACCAGGATTGAAAAGATGCTTTTTCTCATTTACAATGTGCAATGGTTTGTGAGTGTGCCCTAGGAATAGAAAATCTATTTCTGTGAACTCTCTTGTGATTTCAAAGAACATATTATATGACCATGAAGGTAAATTTGGAGAAACATAATCTCGTAAAGGTTTTCTTGGAGAACCATGAACAAACATTGCATTTCCTTCAGAAATGAAAAGTGGGAATATCGAGAAGAATGGGTGAGAGCCGAGAAGTTGAATTTCTTGTTCTGATAGTAATTCTTTTGTCCACAAAAGTGATAGTTTTGGAAGTGGATTAAAATAAATGAAATTATTCGTAAAAAGAGCATAATCGTGGTTTCCCACAACATGGATTTGTGCCATATCCTCAACAACTTTTATGCATTCCTTTGGGTTAGGTCCATATCCAACAGTGTCACCCAAATAGATAGTAATGTCAGGTGAGAAATCTTTGATTTGATCACTAACTACATTTAGAGCTTCAATATTTGCATGCACGTCAGAGAATATAGCAAGTGTAATCATAAGTAATTCTTAAACATGGTTTATCCTTAAAGTATAATAACATTTTTCAGAAAAGAAAAGGAAAGAAAAGGAAAGAAAAGGAAAGAAAATTTGAAGATTATTTAGATTTCCACTGTTTCTCCAATTCAATAATTTCGTCAGGTACAATAGTTTGCAACCTTTGTGGTGCGACTTCAAATGATACGTTTGTTGCTCCATAGCTCAGAATTTCTCCTTCTAGTTCAATAGGTAAAGGTTTAGCCATCTCCAATGAAACTTTCTTAGCTCGAAGATAATACACACCATCATATCCTAGATGTTTTCCAGGTTTTAATAAATTTAGAAGTTTAATCTGTTTCAGTTTCCCAATATCTCGTCCATAAAGGACAGCGAAGTCTCCCATGAAATGATAATTATCCGGAAGGATGTTGAAACCACTACCAAATCTACTACCTGAACCAACAGCAATAATCACTAATCCTACATCCTTAATTACTTCATCATCGATTGTAATCGTTGATTTAACAAGCCTATATTGAAGAAGTTTTTTGAATGCTAAATAATAGTATTTTACATATCCTCTAAGCCACTTTGCTTCAGTGAAGGAAGCAACTGATACTGTTGCTCCTACACCTGTATCGGCAATGTTTACAAAATACCTTTTTTCACCATTAGTTTCTGCAATTCCAACAGTTACTCCAATTGTTTTACCAGCTTCAAGAATATCTATACTTCTTTTGAAATCTTCATCAAATTCTAAAATTGAAGCAAAATCGTTTCCATTTCCAAGAGGGATGAGACCTAATTTCGTATCAGTACCATACAGTCCATTGGCAACTTCGTTCACCGTACCATCCCCACCTACAGCTACTACAACATCGAAATCTTTTTCCATTTCTTTTACAATTTCTATTGCATGACCTTGATATTGAGTATATATCGACTTATGATCTAGTCCTCTTTTTAATATCTCTTCTTCAACCTTTGGCCACACTTTTCCAATTCCACCATTGCGAGCGGTTGGATTTATTACGAACAAATAAGTTGTCATAATTATAGGAAACTTGTGCTTTTATTTAAATATTCATGCGAAATATAAGGAACTGGAGCCTCAGAGGGGATTTGAACCCCTGCCCTGTGACTTTCTCGATAGTTTACGAGATCACAGCTCTGGCCAACTGAGCTACCGAGGCATTGTTTATCCATTTCTTTTGATAGATTTAAAGATTTTATGTCTAGGTTTATTATATTATGATAGATAGAAAAATAATTTCATATAAAATGAAAAAAAAAGACGAATTTTCATTAATTTCTTACTATTCCATAGGAAAGGCAGCATAACCCCTGAATTCTATCCAATCTCTGAGTTTTTCTTCAATAATCTCTTGTATTGCATCTTGATCTAAATCTTTTGCCATGTTTTCATCAGTTGTTAGCATTGCCATGATATAACGTTCTCCACTGAATTTCAAATCACGAAGTATGAAAATCTCATTAACATTATCTTCTAGAGTATAACGTCTTATCCTTAGAAAAGGCTCTCTTATATCAACAATTGATTCGATTGCATCATAATAAGCATTATGAGCCAAATCTTCTAGCTCTTCTTCTTTTGCAAATCTAGCAAAACATATATTGCTTCTGAAATCGTACAATCCAAAGAAATCAGCATCTAATCCCTCAGCAACACTTGTTGTGGCTTCCTTTACTCCATCCTGTATTAAGGAAATTCCTCTAAATATATGTGAGAATGCACCAAGAATGGATGAACGAATTCTAACACTGGTTCTAAAGAAATCTTTTGCAGGATTAAAGAAAGGACATTTATCAGTCATATATTCAATAATGGAATTGAAAACCTCTGCGCTTTTTTCGTCAATCTCATATTCAGGATCCGATTTGTGGAAGAAAATTTTCCAAGGAACTTTAATTTTAAGATTGTTAGCTACACTAATAATCTGTTTTAAATATTCAAAACTTTCTTAAAATCTATCTTTAGCTTGTATATCTATCACGTAGATTATAGTATCAGTTCCAACAAAATATTGCTGTGGATTTTCTAAATAATCTTCACGGTAAATACTTTGCCCTCCTAATTCATGGAGATGTACATCCATCCCAAAAACCTCAATTTTGCTACGAAGAAGACCGCGGGTTGGTGTTAATCCATTTAATCTCTGGAATAAAGAGGATAATGCCCCCCTATGTTTTAACGCGATTGAAAGAGAAGTTTTCCCAGCGTTGTCAATACCAACCATTATTATTTTTGCGCCAGTAGTTACTTTCTCAGATTCCTCAACTAACAGAAGCCTGCTAGCAGCTATCCAACTATTTATTCGCTCTTTCGGGACTTTCTTAGCCATTTTGGCGTATTGATCACTCCATTTGGTAGAGAGATTCTCTATTGTATCTAACCCCAATTCTTTCAAGAGTTTAGATTCTTCTTCTGTTATATCTAATAGAGCTACAACTGGAAAGTTCCTAAGATCTTCTTTATCTTTATATTCATCTTTTAGCAATTTGTCTTTTAGTTCAGACATTTCTCTTCTTCTCCAGAGTTAGTTAAGGACAGTAATTTATCCTCTTGGATATAGTATTCTATCTGTCAAATAAGTATTTTGTTAACGCTAGTAGAAAGCTAATAAATTTTTTCTTAACATAAATAAAATTTAAAAAGGCAAAAGCTAGCGCTTACTTAATCCAATGGAGTACTCAAAAATGCGAACACACAAAGTCAAAGGACTTATATTTCTAACTGCAATTATATTAGGCTTCGTTCAAACAGGCTTTTTCGGAGCTTCTTTGTCATTTACAAGCCCTAATACTGCATCACAACTTGATCAAACACCCACAGAAGATTTAATTTTCTTAAACAGCACATCTCCAATTATTGATGGAAACTTAACAAGTTTTGAAGGAGAATGGGAAAATGCAACAGTATTCAATACTGAATTTGGTTTAGGGAATAAAGCTTTGACAATACGTGTATTGGCAAATGAAACTCACTTGTTTATGGGTATAGATTATGTAAGCTCAATATTCATACCAGTCAATACGACCATTCCAATAGATGAGGATTTCAATAACGAAACTCATACTTGGTATGCAATTGTTCTCGACAGAAATTATGACGGTGTTGCAGGCTCAGCGTTAACTCCAGATGACGCAATAGTGATAAATTACAGAGCAGAAGGAGCACAGGATGCTTACGTCAATGGTACAGAAATAAACTCTATTGTAATGGATGTAGATGTTACAGGAATAGAAAATTCTTATGCAAATGTTAATGTAACCCTCTCTGATTTCGGGGATAGTATTGTTACAATTGAAGTTGTAAAAGAACTTGAATCCAATGATGAAATAGGGAACGATATTGACTTACATGCAAGTGAATCAATATTCTTTGCTATGATAGTAGCCGAAAATGCAACTGCAATATACAATCGCACATTATTAGGAGAGATAGACGCTTTCACACCATGGAAAAAAATTCAATTTGTTACTTTGCATGATTATTTTTCATATGTGGAAGATATATCAGATCTAGACGTGATAATTTATATTTCAGATTCAGAAGCATCAAATTATGATAATCTAAGCAGTATTGCAGTATTCTTACTAAATTATGGTGTGAATGTAACTTATATGTTTGAACATCTTGAACCTGTGATTGACTATCGGAGTTTATCTGGTGTAGATCTTTTCATCCTTGTTGGATCGCATCCCAATTTAACTGCAGATGAAATAGAAGCAATTGCACTCTACGTTGCTTCTGGTGGAAGTGTATATATTCTCGCAGATCATGTCAGTAAAAACGGAAACCTGAATCAATTATTGTCTAATTTCGGAATGGAAGTGTATAGTTCATACTTATACTCTACAAATATCGCGGTTAATTCTTCTATTGAGATTGGTGTATCCGAAATCGAATCTCTACCATATATGACTGGTACAAATATCTTTACTGATCAAATTGTAGAAGAAATTTTATTCACTGGAACAGCTATTAACTTCACATCTGCACTTGGGGAAGGCAAATTCTTGTCCCAAGAAGGCGATCTTTATCCAATCATAAATCTTACTGGAGATTATTACATAGATACTGATGATAACGGTGAGTTCAGTGCAGAAGATATTATACTTAACAATACAATAGTTCAAGCAGGTCTAGAACTTCAAAGAGGAGGTAGACTTATAGTTACATCCTCTGCTGACCTTCTAAATTCAAGTTACATCGTAGAAAGAGACAACAAAATATTCTTTTTAAGGCAAATCCAATGGTTGATGAAACTTCAAAATGCAATAAATTTTGATAACTATGTTATTGAAGAAACTAGTATTATAGAAGGTGAATCAATAAGCGTTAGTATTTCAGCTCTTGGAGATAATGAAACCATTATAACCGACCTTAGAGCCTGGGTAGTTGTACATGAACTAAAATCAGATAAAAACAATGTTACTCTCACCATGCATGAAGACAATATTAATTTCAACGGAACAATCACTCCTGAGGAAGTGAAGGCTAATTTTGTTGATGTAAGCATCAGGCTGCATCTAAGAGGTTACGGTTATAATGAAACAGAACTTATTGAAGTGTTTCTGGAAGCAATAGTAGGGAAACCCATCAGTATTGATGTAACTGCAACAATAATATTTGTAGTTTCAATCGGTTTAGCAGCTTTAGGAGCTTTTGCTGTAAAGAAATATAAAACACCAGAAGTGGAAGAAAAAGAAAAAGAGAAATAATCCACTTTTTTATTTTTATTTTCTAGAAAAACCTAACAAGGTAATTTTCATAAGGGTACCATGATAAGTTATCACAGTAAAATCTCTGGTGGAAAAAAGTGCATATAGGCTTTTTAATAAAAAAACTGACGCTGGAAGAGATAAAATTAAGAATTCTTGATATACCAGAGAAAGATAGAGAGATGTTCCCAAAAGAGGGTGTATTGTTTTTCATTGAATCATTTGATGAATACTATGGAGGTCATATTACAAAAAATGGAGGTATCACAGGATTAGATGAATGGTTTGAAGGATATCCTGTCAAACAAAACGACATAATAATCATATCTAAGTATTCTGAAGGATATTATCTTACACCGTTATCTGAAATTGTAGATCAACAGCAACATTTCAATCTAGAAATGGAGAGAATACTTTCGCTAGAACCAGGTGATATCTTGTGTCCAAACTGTAGAAACAAATTGGAACATGCGGGATCAGGATCAAGGGAAGATTCATTTATTTTAAAATGTGCAAGGTGTGGCTTTACTTTAGTAAAAAAAAGTCATTTTGATTAATTTGTGTGAAAATTTAAGACTCTATTCGAAAAATCTATTCTTTATTCTGAGTGGAAATTGGTCGCTTTTTCACTTCGTTGTATATGAGTAAACATATCTATGTATTATGTGCCTTTTTGTGTATATCCTAACTTCTTCACATGAAACTTATGTTACATAACTTATGGATAGCTAAAGATACGGGTGAATGTCTTTTCCATAGAAGGTATGGTAGCATAGAGCAAGATGAGAATTTAATCACGAGTTTTCTGAGTGCCATAGAGATTTTTGCTCAGAACATAGATACTGGATGTGATTTTCTTCAAACTTCCAGCTACAAATTCATCTACATAACTGGAGAACAGACTGTTACAGTTGCATGTGTAGACAGCAAAGATGATGAAAACATCATTCGTCAGGAGCTTGTAAAGATAGAAAAAGAATTCTATAGTAGGTTTTCGCAAGATTTAAAGGAATGGAATGGGCGAGTTGAGGGATTTGCCGATTTATCAGATTATGTTGATAATCACTTGAAAAAATACAGTTTTCCCATCAAGGAATTGGCAGATACCAAACTTGAATTAAACCCAATCGTTACAAAAGAGAATCTAAAGAGCATGTTTAGCCCTCAACAGGAAAAAGTTATTTCTCTCTTAAAATACAAAGGTACCGCAACTCTTCATGATATTATCAAACTTATGAAACTTTCAGAAACTGACGCTGAAAAAGCAGCAAAAGGACTCTTGTACAATGACATCATAAGACAGATTCCAAGTGCTTAATATCAAATATCAACAATTGTAATTGTTTTTGTGAACCTTCTGATACGTTACTTTATTAAGAGATTTATCTCAAATCTAATAGAAATCATAGGTGATAAGGTTGAAAACGTTTAATGACATTGTAAGATTTGAAACAACCGGAGAGATTGATATTATTGATTTAACAGAAAGATTCAGCAAATGTGTTCAAAATTCTGGTATTAAAAATGGCATATTATCAGCTAATGTTATAGGATCAACGGGAGCACTAACTGCAATAGAATATGAACACCGCGTATTGGATGATTTCAAGCAAATTCTGAACAAACTAGTTCCAAAAGGTGCAGGATACAAGCATGATATTATCGATTCGAATGCTCACTCACATCTACGCGCATCACTAATTGGACCTAGTCTAACAATCTCAATTCATGAAGGAAGGATGCAATTAGGAACATGGCAACAACCTGTTTTTGTGTGTTTGGATGTTAGATCTAGATCAAGAAAAGTAGCGCTAACTATAATTGGTGAATGAGATTGAGCTCAGAATATTATGTGATTAGATGTAGAAAGAAAGAATGTGGGAAGTTTAGCTATTGCAAAGCTAATCAAAAAACCAAAATGTGCCCTTATTGTGAACATCGAATAATGGTTGAAAAAGCAAGCAAAACAGAAGTTAATTCCGTAATCCATGCTAGGAAGCTTGTTCAAGAGTTTAATAAAAAATTAGGAGAGATGACTGAACCCTCGTGGTATAAATCTGATACATGATGTAATAAAATCGTTGTTAGGGTTACATATTTTTTAAAAAGATAGTTTCACAATATTTTTTTACTCATATTCAAACATATTACTAATGCCTTATTCAAAAGAAACTATAGAATTGTTAAGTGATTCACCTTTCAAACAATTTGTCTTAATGGAACTAGAAAGAGAAAGATTGTATCAGTCATTCATAGAGATTGATGAATTAGATGAAATTAGCGAAATATGGTTAAGTTTTTCGAAAATTTGTGCACAATCACTTGCAGATGTTTCATCAATTGCAAACTTGCTTTATAATCGTTATATCGATGAATGGACAAGAGACAAAACACAAATAGATACTGATGAAAAACGTAAAAAATCATTAACTGGAAAAATTGAAGACTTGCAAGAATTTCAAATGGAATCAGCAATATTAATGATCATTTATGCTGAGATAGTAAATACAGGTATCTTTGGTTCACCTCCTTCTGGTGATTATTGTATATCCTTTATTGAAGGTTATCGTATTTTGAATAGCATATCACAAACCTACTTTGATTCAGCACACCCAAGAGCTTCTAGTATAGAAGAACTGATGCTAACAATTCTACTCTTAAATCAAAAACAGCAGGTACTTAATCTTCTTGAAGAATCCCCCTATTTCAAAGAGAAAATCACTACTTCTCAAGAAAAAGCATCTTATGAATTAGCACAAGCAGAGTTTGATGTTTCTTTTACTGCACAGTTTTTCCAGAAACTACGAAATGATTGGTAGTGGAATGATTCTATTGCGTCTTATTCTGTCTATGAAAGGAGTTTAGCACATCTACAGAATGCATTAAATATTTACAAAAACCTTCCTGATGACCCTAAATTAATTGCAAAGCAAATTGAACAAAATCTTATGCTAACAAACCTTGTAATGAGAAACAAGGAACTCGTTGAACATTACCTTAGACTTAGTTTTGAGGCAGCAAAAAACGATAATTTCATTGCTAGTGTTGAGTATCTCAATTTGGTGTTAGGCTTAAGTAATGAAGCTTTAGCAGCTATCTCATCAAATATCCAGCAAGAATCAACAAGTCTTAAACTGAAAGAGAGTATAATAAAGAAAGAGACTTTTCATACTTTTCTGCATGGTATATCACTTTTAGCAGCTAAAACATCTCAATTGAATTATATGATTAATACAGCTAAGAAAGAAGAATTACAGGACATAATAAAACAAATTGAAGAAATAGTTAATAGTCCAGATCTCAATATCAATAAGAATTACGTAAGTAGTTTACCATTTGTATATCTAAACTATGTTCAAGAATTTAAAATTGCACTACTTGAAAGCACATCATATGAAGAAGCGATGCAGAGGGCTGAGCAAAACTTTACACGCTTCTTTGAAAGGTTAGAATTTGCCACCAGTGATCTAGCAGCTCAGTTAAATGAATTAGATAAGAAAGGTAAGAAGATTAAACAAGAAACAATTTCTCAAATGATAGAGAATATTCAGAATATAAAACTGGCTACTTACTTTTTACCAAAAAGTGAAGATAAGCTGTACATTGTAAAAGATATTGAATGTTTAGAGTTCATTGCAAACTCAATTCAATTAGAACAATTCTTGAAGGATAAGGAAACAAATGAAGTTCTTGACTTACTTTATCATGCAAAAGCTCATTATTATTCGACAAAAGCTTTAGAGATAACTCAATTAAGCAGCTTTACAAGAATTGATAGTGAATGGGTTGAAAAAAGATATAGTCAAACATTTATTCAAGGTCAGGATATCGAATTACGTTTATTTGAACTAGCCAGACAGTATCTCTTTCTAAATACGGTAATTGACGAGATTGCAAATGGCTATAAGGTTGCAAATACTGAAGATAAGACGATATCAAAGAATTATCAAACAATAATAAACCATGCTTTCAACCAATTTGCTGTTTTTGATGCGATTAATATACGTATTGCCGATGATTGCAATGAATTATTAAAACACAGACAGTTGTTTAATATAGAATCTTCTGACATAAATTGGAAAGCTATAGAGGTAAAGAAACAGTTAACTGACACCCTAATAGATTTTCTCGAAGCTACAAAGAAAGCCATTCTTGGTTATGGAGCCAGTAAGAATAATGATACATACAAAGCTGCTTCATATTTCAATGATGCATCTAAATTCGCGAAGAATTCGAATGAGACAATGCAACCAATAGCACATTATGATGAAACATTTGCACAGTTGGCAAAAACTGCCTATGAGTATAGTATCTTGCTCAAGGAATTGGAAAGAAAGGCTAGAAATAATGAAAAGTTACAAAATCTTCCAATGGATCAGATATTTAACACACTGAAACAACTTACTTTTCTCTCTTAGTTTTTTCTTGTTTGATGAAAATCTATATTTTGATGACAAAAAGCGAATTTTTTTTAAATCAGTATGTCTAGCTCTCACAAGATGAGTAATCTACCTATTTCTGATGACATAATTACTAAGTTCAACCAAGCTTATGACATAATAGATAAAATTAGAGGAAAACCAAATACAGAACTTGATCAGTATTTTGTAACAAGAGAAACAAGTCTAAAAAGAGCACTATTAGTAAACCCAGAAGACTACAACAATAAGAGAATCATTGCTTTAGGGGATATGGATCTTGTTTCATTAGGAATTGGAATTTTAAGTAAACCAAAAGATTTGGCAGTGCTTGATCTAGATAAACGGGTTCCAGAGATAGCATTAAATATGAAATTTGATCAAAAAATTCGCTCTGTTCGATTTATCAATCAAGATATAAGAATAAGGATGATTGCTATACTAAAAAATCAATTTGATTATATTTTTATTGAACCACCCATGACAAAGGAAGGGTTGGAAGTAGGTCTCTCTAGAGCTGTACAATGTGCTAAGAAAAACGAGCCTTCGAAGATTTTTCTTTCATTCGATGCTAATGATAAACAGCAATTAATCGATGAGTATGTTGAAAGAATGGGTTTAACAATTGAAAGTGTTAAGAAATCATTTAATGAATATGAATTTGATACACCACTTGGAACTAGAACTTCTAATTTATATGTTTTGGATGTAAATGAAAACTCAAAGGAAACTATAATTAATCATTATTTTGGCCCTATGTATTATAGAGAAAGTACACAAGTTCCTCAGCTTTACGAATGCAAATGTAGTAAGATACATTCTGTGGGTCAAGGTGGGGAATTTAGCTCATTAAAAGAACTGATGGAGAAAGGATGCCCGGAATGCGGATATGCAAAGAATTTTCGGTACGCATCAAGTATCCTGCTAGAATAAAAATAAATAATCATACACAAACTCTAGCATATAGATAGTATTTACTAAGTGATTTCATGTCAGAACCATCAAAGAGAAAGACAATTTGTGCAATTTGCGAGAAAGACATTACACTTTCAAGCGACTTATTGCTCAATGGGTGTCCAAACTGTGGATCCTTTAAATTCAAAACTTTCAAAGAAGGAAATATAAAATTTCAAGATGAGAAGGAATTGGATATAATAGTTGAAAAGGAAGTAGACAATACAGATATTCAAGAAGGATTGGAATCAATTCGTCTAACCAGTGAGGGGATTTTTGAAGTAGATCTAGAGAAACTTCTAACAGAGTCAGGAAAGGAAAAACCGATTATTAGTAGAGATAAGGATGGTTCTTATTTTATCAAATTTACTACAAAAGAAGAGGAAAATTAAAAACGCTCACTTTTCACAAAATTTTAAATCTCATTAATTAAAGGGGGGAAGAGGTATCTTTCTTGGCAACTAAAGAACAAATAGCAAAAGAGCAAAGAATCGCAAGTGGAGTTAAAGAAATACTCGAATTTAGAGGATTTAAAATAACCACAATTAATGAAAACGATGAATTTATGGACGTTTATGCTGAAAAGATTGGAGAAGATGATGAGAAAAAAACAGCTTTAGCAAGATTTCCAAAGAACCCTCAGGTTGGAGTGAAAACCATTAGAGTTCTCGGTAAACTTCAGGCTGAAGAGGAAATTGATGAAGCATTACTTATTGCAGAAGCCCCGTTAACTCATTATGCAAAGAAAGAATCTGTAAAACTCGGAATAGAGATAATCAGTAGTTCAAACCCATTGTTCAATATTTTTGATCATGAAGTAGTCCCTCATCACAACAAGTTAACCAATAAGGAGATCCGCTCATTTCTAATAAATTATCAAATCGCAAAACACCAAATCCCAAAAATTTTGGAGACAGATCCTGCTGTCAAAGCAATTCAAGCAAAACCAGGTGATGTTCTTAGAATAGTCAGAAATCCTATAATGGGTGAACAAGGAGCTTACTATAGAGTTGTTATAAAATCAACTTCCAGGCTTCAACTTACAGATGTATCTAAAAAGAAGAAAAAAACTACTACAAAAAAGACAGCAACTAAAAAAGTAACTAAAAAAACTGAAACAAAAGCTAAAGCAAAACCAGCTGAAAAGAAAGTAGCTGAAAAGAAAACAGCAACTAAAAAAACTGAAACAAAAGCTAAAGCAAAACCGGCTAAAAAGAAAGTAGCTGAAAAGAAAACAGCAACTAAAAAAACTGAAGCAAAAGCCAAAGCAAAGCCAGCTGAAAAGAAAGCAGCAGCTAAAAAGAAATAATTCAGGGGTTAATTATGATAACATTCCTTTCAGGAGGAACAGGAACCCCAAAGTTAATTCAAGGTTTTAGAACGTTTTTAAGTGATGAATATCTCTCTGTGATAGTTAATACTGCAGATGATATATGGCTCTCTGGAATATATATCTCACCTGATGTGGATACAATTCTCTACTTGTTCAGTGGTTTATTAGATGAAAACAAATTTTGGGGGATAAAAAGCGACACTTTCAACACTTTAAAGATGTTGCACTCACTTGGTTTTCCAGCATGGTTCAATTTGGGGGATAAAGACCTAGCTGTTAATCTTTTTAGAACTCGGATGATTCAAAAAGGGCACTCTCAAGCGGATATTGTAAAATTGCTTTCAAACCTTCTAAATATTGAATCAACAGTTATTCCTTGCACAAACAATCATATAGAGAGTCGCATTATCACAGAAAAAAAAGGAGACATTCATTTTCAAGAATTCTGGGTTAAATACAAAACTAAAGTAAACATTAAACAAGTTTACATAAAAAATCTAGAAAATGCTGAAATCCCAGAAGCAGTTAGAAGTACAATCGAAAAATCTGAATTAATTGTAATTGGTCCAAGTAATCCAGTAACAAGTATTGGTCCAATAATTAGAATTAGGGAGATTGCAGAATTATTAAGAGAACATAAAGCTAAAACAATTGCCATAAGCCCCCTTATTGGTAATAAGCCCGTTAGTGGCCCCACTGAAATGCTGATGAAAGCTGAAGGATTGGAATCTACTCCAATGGGAATTGCAGAAATCTACAAAGATTATTGTTCATGTTTAATAATTGACAACACAGATTCAGATATGATTAATCAGATACAAAACAAAACTGGGTTAGAAGTTCTTTCAGAAAATATACTGTTCCGAGATGCTCAAGATGCTTCTAAGTTAGCTTGTTCCATTCTGAATCGGAGAGGTCTTTATGACAAATATGTTTAAAATTCAGCCACTAATTGCTCAATCTGCTATAGCTGGCATTGCAAATAGAAAATTTTGCCAGCAGATGATTGACTTAGGTGCAGGAATGGTCACCTTAGGTGGATTTCCAGCTGACAGATTAAATTTTGAAGCATCTTTGAAAATGGAGGAGAGGGGGAGAATGGAATGCATTCCACCTGTAAACGAGAGTAGGTTTTCCGAGTGGCTTATTCAAAATCTTTTGCTCTACAAAAGGATGAAGAATCAAAGAACAGCTGTAAATCTACGAATTGTAAATAGTGATCAGATTACTGAAAAATGGTTAAAATCTTTAGATGGAAAAATAGATTTCTTAGAATTAAATGCTCATTGTAGGCAAAAAGAAGTACTACAAATAGGAGGAGGAGAAAGTCTGCTTAAGGATCTAAAGAAACTAAATCATTTACTTACAAATATCTCAAAATCCTTACAAAAAACAAAAATAGGCATAAAGATTAGAGGGTGTTCTGTTGGAGATAAGGATGCCTTGATTGAAATTTTAGAAAAACACCAAGTAAACTATATTCATATTGATTCAATGTTGAAAGGAAAGAATATTGCAGATATTCAGCTATTACAATCCTATTGTAGCTCTACGGATATTCCAGTTATTGGCAATAATTCAGTAAGATGTATAGAAGATGTTAAAAAGATGCTAAAAATAGGAGCAATTGCTGTATCTGTAGCAAGACCACTTATCAAATATCCGAATTTTATCGCTGAATTAATACAACAATTAGATGGATAAACAATGACAATAGGAATAGTAATCCCGTTTAGAGGGACGGACTTAGACAAAAGTCGTCTACGAGAAGATATGGATGAAACTAGCGTCAGATATATTCTTAACAGGATGACACAGCAGGTAATATTTGAAATTATGAAACTTGATAAGAATGTAAACTTATATGTTCTATCAAAGAAAAAAGTCTCTTTTGAAGGTAAATACCAAGTATCTGAAGATCAAGGAAAGAATCTCAATGATTCACTTCAAAAGTTTGCTGCAAAAATGAACGAAGATATCATTATGATTATTATGGCAGATCTACCATTGATTAACAACTCCCACATTAAGAATATTATAGAGACGGTTGAACAAGAAAAAAAAGTTATCATAGCTCCTGCAAAAGATAATGGAACAAGTGTCTTGTGCTTCAACAGAAGTACTTCTTTTCCGTTTTTCTATGGGAACAAATCAGCAAAGAGATTAGCTAATTATCTTACTAAGACCAGTATCAACCATCAAGTCTTGGAATATGATTTTTGGTATCAGGATATAGACACACTTGAAGATTTAATAAACTTAAATCAAAACAATTCTTTACCTGAATGGTTGAAAAGTTATTTTAAGGAAGTATTATAATGAAAGAGAAACTAGAAAGAATTCAAAACGTTTTACGAGAACAAGAAATTGATGGATGGGTTGTTTTCTGTCATCATTCTTATGATATACATCTCAAATATCTACTAGAGAAATGGTTTTCTGGACCCACATTAATTCTCATTACTAAAGAAGGAAAACCAAAAGTGATTGCTTCTAGAATGGAAGCAATGATGATTAATTCAGATATCTATGACATTACTGAATACAAGAAAGGATCTGAATTACAAAAATTGATAGAAAAGCAATTCAGTACAATTCCAAAAGGATCAAAGATAGCACTAAACTTTGTTGAAGAAGATGAAGTTTTCAATAAAATGAATTATGATATTCTAACAAGTGGTTCATTTAATGCTTTAACTTCCTTAAATAAGGAACTTGAATACGTATCAGCAAAAGATCTTATTTTTGATATAAGAGCAGTTAAAACAAAAAAAGAGATTGAAAACCATCAGGAAGCAGCAAGATTAGCTGAAGAACTTATGGAAGAAGTTGTTGAACCGAGCATTAAACCAGGTATGAGAGAAAAGGAAATTAATGCACTCATAGAATATGAATGTAATAAACGAGGTGGTGTCGCTTTTGAAGCCATTGTTGCTTCAGGGTCAAATGCTGCTATTCCTCATCATAAAGCAGGAGAGAAGAAGATAGAAAAAAATAACGTTTTACTCATAGATTATGGTGTATCGTATAATCTTGCAAATTCTGACATAACACACACTTACTGGATAGGTAGAAATCCACCAGAAAAGATATTACGTGCATATGAAGCAGTTGATAAAGCAAAAGAAGCTGCTTTCAATAAAATACAAGCAGGGATTTTATCTTCAGATGTAGAAGAAGTTGTTCGAGATAAGTTTGAAGAATTTGGGTATGACCACGAAAAACTCTTCATTCATTCTACAGGACATTCTTTGGGTCTTGAAACACATGACATTGGGATAGGAATAGCAAAAGCAACACCGGACAGACCAAGTAAACAACTTCTAGAGAACTCCATTATAACCGTTGAACCTGGGTTATACTTTCAAGGAAAGTTTGGAATAAGATTAGAAGATGATGTGGTTGTAAGAAAGGATGGAATTACTCGTTTATCATTTACCCCATCAGAAATGAAATGTCTTTGATTAAACTTCTCTCCTTTCTTTTTAATTTATTTAGTTGATTGAAGTCCCACAAATCTCACAAGTAGAATATCCAAGAGGTACTTCTGAACCACAGTTTTTGCAAAAAATCCGTTCCTTCACTTGAGTTGTTGGTTGAACTGCATCTGCTATTTCAGAGATTTCTATCTCTCCTTTTGCAACTTTCCAAAGTTTAGGACTAACAATCCGACCAAGAAATGAACCAAAGAGGTTATTACAAAGAGATAGTATTCCTATTAAGATATAAACGAATAGAGAGAGAAAATAGTTCCCTGAAGTTTCTGACAAACCGATTCCATTCACTCCGAAAATCGCTAAAATTGACAACATAGTAGTGCCCAGTATAGTTACAATAATCAAACCTTCTGTTTTGAATGCAAAAAAACCAACAATTATTCCTGCTATTAAACTTGTAAAAATCAGTATAATATATCGATCCCATTGATCAAATGTTTCTATGCTAGTAACAATAACATAAGAAAGGTAGGTCATTCCTGCACCTAGAACGAGAGCTAAGATGTCAAAACTTAATCTTTTTAGTTCTTTATTTAATCTCACTTGATATTCTATGTTCTCAAACTATATAATTATTATGACTTTTCTTAGGCAATTCTTCGTAATACTAGCGTGTGTTGACAATAATATTTCTGTTTAAGGTAACTTAGAAGAACGTTTCATTAAGGTGAATTGATTGTCATGGAGATTGTGGTTAAAGTCAAAGCCAAAATCCGTTAATTTAGGATTCTACGGAGAAGTAAACGCGGGAAAAACAACTCTTGCCAATAAAATTGGTTTGGATTGGGCGGATCAAGAAGTAGGTATAGTGAGTGAGATTCCTCATGAAACTAGAGACATTCAAAAGTTAGAAAAAGTGAATTTCTCTGCTAATGGTACTAAATTGGATTTAACCTTAATAGACATGCCAGGAATTGCAACTTCTGTTAATCCAAAGGAATTTATGAAACACGGTTTATCTGCAAGTGAAGCTATGCAAAGAGCAAAAGAAGCAACTAGAGGAATTATTGAAGCGATAAAATATCTTGAACAAGTTGATGTAGCACTTGTTATAATTGATGCGTCTAAATCACCTTTTAATCAAGTAAATTTCACAATTATAGGGAATCTAGAACATCAGAAAAAACCATTCATTTTAGTACCAAACAAAATTGACTTGATAGAAGCTGATGTAAGACTTGTCAGAGATGCTTTCAGTCAGTATCATGTTGCACCAGTTTCAGCAATTCAAGGTGATGGTATTGATGAACTTTATGATAAAATAGCTGAGTTAGCTAAAAAGGTGAGGCGATAAACATGAAGTATAGAGTAGATTTCGTTCCATATGCTGAGACTAATGATCTCACCGATGATGAGAAGATTCGATACATTCTGTCTAAAGTTATGAGAAATACCATTCTTGTACTAGAAAATGGTTTGACACCTACAGAAGAAATGAATCTTATCAGTAAAACTATGGGAAAAATTGACTTCAATGATTTTGTAGGACTAAGGTTCTTCTCGTTTGATGGAGGATCTGATTTCAAACTTACTAAACTATTTGGAAGAGGTTCAAAAAACAAGGTCTTTACTATTGTAGCTCCAAATGAAGCTGTAACAGTTCAAAAGGATAAACGTGGTATATTGTCCATAAGAATTAATGATTAGATTTCACCTATATCTTACCCAAAATATCTAAAGTACTCTGAAAAGTTTCATCTGTGGAAACATCGGATAGAACAGTAAAAACAATCTCAGGACCATACAGATTGAGCATATCTGTAAGGATTACTTCCATAATTTCGGCTTCAACGTTCTCTTCAATCTTTTCATCTGTATAGCTTCTGTCTATCAACCTTTGACGGAGAAGCCCTATGGAAGTCCTGAGAACTATACAACAAGCAACATAAGAAGGAGGAATTTCTACTACATGTCCATCGAGGATAAGAGGATTTGAGGAAGAATTTTCTTCAATCAATTCTATTAATCTTGCATTCAACAGATCATCATTCACCACATAACTATCTGTTTCTTCATCAAAGTAATCATACAAGTTCTCCTCTTTCACAAGTTTTCCAACCTCGATAAAAGAGAAACCTTCTTTTGAAAGGAGCATGGAAAGTGTTGTTTTACCTGTTCCTGGGGTTCCAGTAATAATAATCGCCTGTCTCATTGTAAAGTTCTTATATAAAAAGAATAAAAGCATTCGCACCATAAATGTATGAAAAGTTGGAAATGTGGGAAAAGTAGGAATATTTATAAATATGTAAACAATAGACAGGTTAGGGAAAGATATGAACAAGAACAGTAATGATGAGACATGTTGCCAATCAAGCGATGAAGGATTAGGATGTTGTCATGTAGAGGGAGTAGCTCAGATCGGTGATAAAGGGCAGATAGTTCTCCCTAAGAGTCTTAGGGTAGAAATGGGATTGAGGGAAAAAGATAAGCTCATTGTTATCGGAATGAGAGATAAAGGAAAGATAGTTAGCATTTCTCTAATAAAAGCAAATGCAATGGATGGGATGGTAAAAATTATGCTCAAGCCAGTTATGAAAAAAATACTTGAGGAATAAGGTGAGAAACATGGAAACAAAGAAAGTAAGAAAAATTGTAAGAGACAGATATGGAAAAGTAGCTAAGAGTCAATCCTCTTGCTGTGGTTCAACAAAAGTTGATGCAGACGAAGTTAGTAAAGCAATAGGATATTCTTCACAGGAATTAGAAAGCATTCCTGATGCAGCTAATATGGGATTAGGATGTGGGAACCCTACAGCAATAGCTTCACTCAAGGAAGGAGAAGTTGTTCTGGATTTAGGGGCAGGAGGAGGGCTTGATTGTTTTCTAGCAGCTCAAAAAGTAGGGGCTAAAGGCAGAGTAATCGGAGTCGATATGACACCAGACATGATCGATTTAGCAAGAGATAATGCAGAGAAAAACAACTTTGAAAATGTTGAATTCAGATTAGGCGAAATTGAAAATCTACCAGTTGCCAATGATTCTGTAGATACAATCATATCTAATTGTGTAATCAATCTATCACCTGAAAAACAAAGAGTGTTTGATGAAGCATTTAGAGTACTTAAACCTGGAGGAAGGATTGCGATATCGGACATTGTTCTCCTTAAAATACTTCCAGAATCATTAAGAAATAATGAAACACTTCTTGCTGGGTGTGTTGCAGGAGCGGAATTGAAACATAAATATCTAGAAATGATCAAAAATTCAGGTTTTGAAAATATTGAGGTCGTTCAAAAAGCAAAAAGTTCTACTGAAGAGCTAAATATTGACGAGAAAACATGTGACCCTGTACTGGTAGTTGATGGTGAAATAATAAACATTGAAGATTTGGATGAGATTAAAGAAGATGTTGGATGTATTCAAGAATCAATACAAAGTATAACTGTCACAGCAATAAAACCAAAAAAAGATCATTGAGGTAAGTGTAAAACTTACCCAATTTTTATTTCAAAGCTTCATCGGAAAGTTTGCTGTTTCCTCTGAAAACTTTTATTATTTTCATTTTCTTTGCTTCACCAGATCTTATTTTTCTGAAATTATCTCCCTGTCTCGATAGCATAATTATAGTGATCCCAAAAAGCAATATAACAAGACCTAGGTTGCATTTAGCCCAAGGCATTAACATCACAGAAGGTAAGAACAAAGCAATTACCCCAACCAAAAATGTAACGACAATGTAGGTTATTGATGAATAACCCACAAGTGTTATGATGATTGGCCAGAGAAGAATCCAGAACCCAAGAAGGATAGGATTCGCAAGTGCCATAGAAGCAATGACTACTGTGATTCCTTTTCCACCATGCGAGAAGAGGTAAATGGGCCAATTATGCCCAAGAATTGCACCAATGCCGCTTAAAGCTAAAGCAAAACATGCTAATCTGTCATAGGGCCATATCGAGATGAATTCAGGGGTTGTAAAATAATAATTCAATGTAATGAAGTAAGGGAGAGCCATTGCTGTCAGAGATCTAGATACATCGAGTAAACCTGCAAATATAGCCCAAGGTGTCGATTTAGTTGCACGGTAAACATTTCGACCTCCAACATTACCTGAGCCAATTTGCCTTAGATCTTCACCAGTTTTTAGTTTAGTTACAATCCAACTGAAAGGGATAGAACCTATGAGATATGAGCTGATGAATATTAGAATATAAACAATTGAAATGTGCATGTTCTTTGAAACTTGGCAGTTTAATAAAAAATTTTTGTAGATATATGTCTCAAAATCCTTTCAAGAAACAAATTTTTTAAACTGCTAGTTACCCTTTTAGCTATAATGTGCCCTGATATTTCAAGACATATTTTTAGAGCTTATGACATAAGAGGATTATACAATATAGATATAACTCCTTCAATTATGTATGAGATTGGTTTAGCATTTGGATCTTATGTAAAAGAAGTGCTTAATAGGTCAGAGATAGCTGTGGGTTATGATATCCGTCAATCAAGTGTTCCACTAGTTCACTCTTTTATTTCAGGAGTTACAGCTGTAGGAATTAATGCTACCCTTGCTGGTAAAACAGCATTTGGTCAAGCATTGTTTACCGGTTGGTCTCTGAACAAAGACGCTATTGCATTTATAACGGCAAGTCATTTACCTCCTGAATGGAACGGGATAAAATTCTATCATGCAGATGGAGTTGGGTTCTCTGAAGAGGAATTAATGAAGATAAGAGATCGTGCAATTAGTAAAAATTTCTCAATAAAAGGTTGGAAAGAAACAGGGCAAGTAAGCAATTATGATATAACTAAATCTTATTTAGATTTTTTTGAGAATAAATTCAGTTTTTCTAAGAAACTCAAAGTCGCTCTAGACTGTGGAGGGGGAAGTATGACCCTTTCTGCTCCAGAAGTTTTTTCACGTCTGAATTTAGAAATTGTTCCTATTTATTGCGACACCGACCCACTCTTCTCAGGAAGACCATCAGATCCAAAACCTGAGAATTTGACAAAGATAATGGAAGTTGTAAAAGAACAAGCTTGTGATTTTGGTGTTGCATTTGATGGAGATGGGGATAGAGCTGTTATTATTGACAATAAAGGGAAAGTACTATCTGCAGATGAAACAGGGATTATAATAGGGATGTATGGTCTGAAGCAGAAAGAAGGAACGATTATAGTAAATGTTGAGTGTTCTAAAGCAGTTAAGGAACAACTTGAGCCCATAGGATATAGAATCAAACAAATTCCAGTAGGGCACACATATCTTACTATAGAAGCAAAGCGAGAGAAATCTCCCCTAGGTTTAGAATCCAGTGGTCACATTATCATTCCAGAATACTTCCTATTTGATGATGCAATAGTTACACCACTTAAGATTGCAGAAATACTTAATAATATGGAATCGAGACTCTCAGATTTAGTAGAAAAAATTCCTATCTATCCCATGAAAAAAGTGGAAATAGACTGCGAAGATAGATTCAAGTTCGATGTTGTTGAAGCATTCAAGATGGAAGTTGAAAAAGAATATGAGGAAGTAAACACTCTAGATGGTGTTCGAATAGAGTTGGAAGAAGGATGGGTACTTATTCGTCCGTCAAACACATCGCCAATAATAAGAATGACAATTGAAGCAAATAATGAAACTGCAATTGAGTCAATTCAGGATAAATTTGAGGATGGATTGAAATTTTTAATTGACAAAGCATCTAAATGAAGTGGTAAAATGAAAAAACCTCTACCTGAGTTTTATTGTCCATATTCGAAAGAGTGTTATCAGTGTTGTTTAGATACAGAGATGACACTATCTGAAGAAGATATCACAAGAATAGAAAAGTTGGGATATATAATTGAAGAGTTTTTAGAAGAGAAAGATGGCTTCATGGCATTACGAAATATTGATGGCCATTGTATTTTCTTGAAGAATAAAATGTGCTCAATTTATGAACTTCGTCCTCAAGGATGCAGATTTTATCCGATTATTTACGACTTTAATATTGATGATTTTGTAATTGACAATTTGTGCGAACACCATGATGACTTTGATTTAGAAATTTATCGACCTCTATTTGATTCAGTTCAAGTTTTTGTTTATAATTTAATAGGTGAAAGAGAAACAAGAATGAAAAGAACCATGGAAGAAGAGATTAAGGTTGAAGTAAAAGAATCTAAAGAAGCCCTTGAAGACCCATTAACGAAGGAAATTAAAAAAATTGAAAGAGAAAAAGAACAAATCGAGAGTTTGATAGAACAAGCAGTTATAGAAACTCAAGATGAGGATGTAGCTAATTTGGAGGAAGCTTTGAAATCTGAGATGAGAGGGATTGAGGAAGAGATTGAGGAGTTAGAGAAAGGGATACAATCAGATTTAGCTTCTGCAGAAGAGTATATTAAAATTACCGAGGACAGCATAAAATCTGAAATAGAAGAGTTGGAAAAGAGAAGAAAAAATGCCGAAGAAGATGACAATTGATTGCATTTTTGGAGTGTTGAAAAAGTAAACAAGAAAAGAAAAATAAAGCACATAGAATTCAAAGTTTTTCAATTTTGAACCAGAGCTCAATAAGATCTTTTGAGCCACCTACGAATCCCACTCGTTGATGAAGATAGTGCATTTGTGTTAATTTCTTGACATCAAGTGGATTAATATTTTCATACTTTATTTCATGTCCATCAGCAGTAATATAGAAACCATCACCATTAACCTTAGACAGAATGTATAGATAAGGGATTATCTCATAGATGAATCTAAGCTTAGGGGCGAAATAGCCAAAAACACCAGTTTTCTCAAAAACGTTATTCATATCTTGTACCATGCACCCTCCATACCTGTTTTTACCTTTAATATCTAAAGCATCTACAAAGAGTTTCTGCTTTGCAGAATGATCATTGTATTTACCTCCGAGACCAAAAACAGGACTTTTACTTGGACTTATATCTAAGGTATCTCTAATAACACGGAAGGATTCTCCATCATGAACAAATTGGATAAAACCGAGATCAGTAGCCAAATCGTATCGTAAGAAAAGTGTAAAACTTACAGTTAAAGCGGCGACAGTGTAACCTTCTTTATTGATGATGTTTACAATCGCTCCAGGGCTTCTAGTTCTTACAATCGAGGAACCATCGATAAAATCCCCGAGAATAATATAATTACCTGTCCCTTCCATAATATTATTTTCATCAGTCTCTTCACCTAGTAGTAAGGAATAGAGATGATTTGGCATTCTTTGAAGGAAAAGCTCGTGTGTTGCAATATCGAGATTAAGTTGTTCATCCCCAGAAACATTGATAACTCCTGAATAATCTTCTTCACCTAATAGGCAAGTCAGAATCTGTTTTGGAACGTCCAAACTAATAGTTATCAGCTCTCTGAGTAGATCACCTAATTCTTTTGATTCAAGTTCTTCCAGATAAGAATCTAAAGTAGGATATTTTATTATTGACATATTCTCAAATCCTAATAAGTGTTTGACAGATTATTCTCTATTATATACTTATAGCATAGACTAGCCGTACCTTTCATTTTAAGGGCTTCTATAAACTCATTCATGTCAGATACAGCTTGAGCGATTATAGATTCTTTTGTGCTGGATTTAATATTTTCAACTTCATTAAAGAACTCTTTCCAAGCATATTTTGAATTTTTAGCGAAAGTTGTATGCTCATCTACATCTGGTTTACTGTAAGTATCAAGTACCCATTTCCTCATCCTTGTATATAACTCTGGTTCATCAACTTCAAGTATCTTATACACTAACCTCTGCCAATGTGTACCTATATTTCCTTTAGCTATATTACCATGTGGAAATGTTGATCCTATAACATTAACTGGAGTACCTGTAATGCCATGCTGTGCTATTCGAGTATTATATCCTAACTTCTTAAACTTATCAACTATTTCTACTGTCCTTTGCACATTGATTCCCAATTGAGGTACAACCTTACCATCTACATCAACGCTGACACCATGAGTAGACCCATTTGCTATTGCAAGATAATCTAATTTTACTCCGCTCTTTTCTAAGGATTGAACATAATGAGATGCTTCTTCAACACTAGTAAATTCTGTAATCCCAATTTCTCCAACCTCTCCTTCTAATCCATAGGGTTTGTCACCCATTTCTTCTTTCAAGAAATCAAATAAGACCAAGCCTTTAGAAAGAATGTCCTTTAGTTGACCACTTACAGTTGTCTCCTCTCTGTTGAAAAGGAAGGAAGTATCAATTGCATATCCTGAAAAACCTGCTTCAATTCGAGCGCGTATCTCATTCAATACATCAGACATTTCCTCGTCAGTGCCTTTCTTTACTGTTAGATGATCAGCATGTAAAGCATAAGCATACCATTGTTCTTTTGTTGCTGCTGATTGGCATCTGTCTGCAAATTTTTTAGGTGTATATCCTGTATAACCACCACTAAGAGACATCTCACTCAAAGCAAGTTCAAATATCACAACAGAATTTTTTTGTTTTGCTGCTCTTAATATCCCTCTAATAACTTCTTCTGTTGCTCTCGGATTTATAGCAGCAATGATTGTTTCTTCTCCTAAAACTCCATTTGCAATGAAATTCATTGGAAGTGGAGCCCTTTGAGTTTCAAAGAATTCAATAACATCTTGTTCTAAAACCAAATGATAACACCGTGTAAATAATGTAATAGACATTTTAAGAATTTTTGCCTACATATAGAACAAAGTGTTCTTTTTTAATAGAAATTGAACGATTATTTATAGTTTAAATAATTGAGAAAAATTATACAAGGTTTTTTATAAAACTTCATTGAATTACATTTGATTAAAATGGTTGAACAAAGAAATCCCTTAATGGTTTTAATCTTGATAATCATCACATTTGGTATTTATGCCTTAGTGTGGATGGTAAAGACTAAGAATGAAATGAACGAGTTAGGCGCTAATATTCCAACAACTTGGTTCATTATTATACCTATCTTGAACATATATTGGTTCTGGAAGTATTGTGAAGGTTTTGCGATCGCTACTCAAAAGATGGAAGCTATTGTACTGTTCCTAATTTATCTAATCTTCTCTCCAGCTGCTGTATGGATTGTTCAATCTGGACTAAATGAGAAAGCAGTATAACCTCATTTTTCCTATCTTTTTTTTTATTTAGATTTTTTTTATTTTAGAATTTGTCTTTCCACAGTATTTAAGACATAATTGTTCTACAATATCATAATACTTGTTACTTAAATAAATAGGAGAGTAAAATATTGAAATATAGAAAAGTTGGAAAATCAGGTCTTAAAATTAGTGAAATCTCTCTTGGCTCTTGGTTAACATATGGTGGTACAGTTGAAGACGAAATAGCCAAGAAATGTATTGAAGAAGCTGTTGAAAATGGAATAAATTTCATTGATTCAGCAGAAATATATGCAAAAGGGGGAGCAGAAAAAGTTATAGCTGACTTCCTTAAAGATGAGACAGTTCACAGAAAGGATCTCGTAATCTCAAGCAAATTATTCTGGCCAATGTCAGAAGACATAAATGATTGGGGTTTAGGCAGAAAAAATGTAATGAATGCAATTGAGGGGACATTAGAACGATTGAATACAGATTATGTTGATATTTACTATTGTCACAGATATGACTATTTGACTCCATTAAAAGAAACTGTTCAAGCTATGGATGATTTAATTAGAAGCGGCAAGATACTTTATTGGGGTACAAGTGTATGGACAGCTGCACAATTAGAAAGAGCCGTTGCAATTGCAAAGGAATTTCATACACATAAACCAATTGTTGAACAACCTCTCTACAATATGTTCGTAAGACACATCGAAATGGAAATCATGCCCGTCGCAAAGACTCATGGTATTGGTTTCACAGTGTGGTCTCCATTAGCACAAGGACTTCTAACAGGTAAATACAATGAAGGAATACCAGAAGGCAGTAGAGCTTCAAAATCTGAATTTCTTAAGAAAAATCTTACAGATGAAAACATTGCAAAGATTAAGAAACTAGGAGAAATTGCTAAATCATTGGAAATTTCCATGAGCCAATTAGCTCTAGCATGGATCTTAATACGTTCTGAAATATCATGTGCAATAATTGGTGCAACAAAACCAGAACATGTAACTGAAAATGTTAAAGCTTCTGATGTGGTACTTTCAAAGGATACTCTTTTACAAATCAACCAAGTATTAGACAATGAACCTGAATGGCCATTAACTTATAAACCAAATCTATATGCAGATAAAATGAGGTGAAAACTCATTTTTCTCCTTTTCGCATAATTCTTAAATAATTCTGTGGAATTACTATCTGTAGAAAAATCCAGTTTTAGTGATATAGATGGTAATGTTAAGCAAGCGTCAAAAGATTTTTTATGGAATGTGTAGATTTGGAACTTCAATTTTCATGCAAGTTGTAACATTAGCAACAGTATATATCTATGCAAACCATTTTGAATTAAGCCAAGATTTAAACGCAATCGGGAATTCTTGGCATTTTTCATAATCTCCTATTTGCATAACTAGAATTATTAAATGA
>JAUWPI010000122.1 GCA_030611665.1 Candidatus Heimdallarchaeota archaeon
TGTTTGAAAAATTATGGAATGACGATAATGGCACCTAACGTGGTAATTAGGTTCATACGTTCAAGGCCAGGTGACGTAGTTGAAGAGAATGCTGATAATATCGACAGTTTAGCAATAATAGGGTTGATTCCAAGAGACACATATAATGTAGTTATTGATCATTGTAGCCTTTCTTGGAGTCAAGATGAAACTTTCAGTACATGGTACTCGGCTCATGATATAACAATTCAATGGAGCATTATATCTGAAGGGCTTAACAAGGCCTTCCATCCTAAAGAAACACATTCTATGGGAATACTTGTGGGAGATGGGGGAGATAATGTTACACTTCATCACAATTTAGATGCTCACCATCTATGGAGAAATCCTCTATTAACAGGTGGTTCTCTAGATTACTTCAATAATATTCATTATAATTTTGAAAGAGGAATGGAATTGAACTATCAACACTCTTATCCTCTAAGACTGAACGTGATTGGAAATAAATGGATTCCAGGTCCAAATACAACTCTTGATTTTATGCCCACCATTCTCATTTATCAGGATATTCCAACTGCTGGAGAACCTTTAGTTTACCTCAATGATAATCAGGGTCCAAAAGAGAGTTATATTGCAGAGTGGGCATATGATAATGACCTTATTAGTCCTACTTGGGAATATATTCATGGATCTGAAAAAGATGAGTTTATTGCTCATTATTTAGTGGATCAGATGTTTTTAGGAAGACCCTATGTTTCGATTCAACCAAGAGATGAAGCTTATGCAGATATACTTCAACTGGCAGGTGCTAGTCTTATGCGTGATGATACTGATTTGAGGATTATAGATGACGTAGTTAATCGTACAGGAAAGGCAATTGATAGTGTGTCTGAAGTAGGAGGATGGTCTACTTATGATCAAATAGAAGTACCATTGGACACTGATAATGATGGGATTCCGGATTCATGGGAAATTGATAATGGTCTTAATCCTCTCGATCCATCAGATAATTGGAATGATGGAGATAGCAATGGTTATGTTGAAATTGAAGAATATATTAATTCATTAGTAAATCATCTATATCCCTCAGAACCCATACCTAGTCATGTAAGAAAAAGTGTAAATCAATCTGAAAATACTTTTAACATTAAAAAAGATACTCAGCATCTGTGGGAATTGAAGAGAGATTTGATAATTATTCAGCAAAAACTATCCATAAAATTTGTGAATTAACCTTCTGAATATTGGTTTTGATAATAGTCAAAGTTTTTAATAATCTTCTTTTCTCTGAAAACTGGTTATTCAAATGACTGAATCTATGGTAAAAACAAAATCATCTTACGAAAAATTATCTAAAGCGTTGCATAAGATACCAAATGGTTTTCCTGAAATTGAAGACGGAACCCATCTTCGTATGCTTGAATGGATATTTGAGCCAGATGAAGCAGAATTAGCAAGTAAAATGAAACTATCTGGTGAAACTGTAAAAAAAATGTCAAGAAGGCTTAAAATTCCCGTAGATGAGCTTCGAGAAAAACTTGAGATAATGGAAGAGAAAGGTCAGATTCAAACAAGGAATACCAAGAAGGGGAAAAAATATGGCATTTATCCTTTTGTCGTTGGTATCTATGAAGATCAACTTCATCGAATGGATGAAGAATTTGCACAATTATTTGAAGAATTTATCCAAAAATCTAGAGGAGATGTTCTTTTTACAGTTAAACCTCCAATTCAAAGGATAGTACCAGTTAATAGAGTCATTAAGACTGAATTAGAAATTCATCCATATAACCAAGCTGAACACATGATTAAATCTGCTCAAAGCTGGGGGATAAGAGAGTGTATCTGTAAAAAACAAAAGGGATTAATTGGTGAACCATGCAATTATCCTATCTCTGTTTGCTTAGTTTTTTCAAAAAGAGAGGATGCATACAAGGATAGTCAACAAACTGAAACAATAACCATGGAACGTTCCTTGGAAATTCTTTTAGAATCTGAAGAAGCTGGTTTAGTACATTCTTCAATGAATATTGAGGAGGGTCATAGTTACATATGTAATTGTTGTACCTGTTGTTGTGGTATTTTAAGAGGTGTAGCAGAATTTGGACAACCCCACGCTTATGTAAAATCAGACTATGTTATGTCAGTTGATATGGATGCATGTATAGGTTGTGGAAAATGTGTTGAAAGATGCCAATTCAATGCACTAGAACTTGTTGATAAAAAGATTCAAATACAAGATACTTGTATCGGTTGCGGTGTTTGTGCTATAGTATGCCCAAAATCCGCTTTAGCTCTAAAGGAAAGAAATCCAAAAGAAATTGAAAAACCGCCTAAGAATATTATTTGGTGGATGATTAAGAGGGCATTTTCGAGAAGAGTGAATCTGTTAAAAGTTCTTTAAAGAAAACTAAATAGTAGAAAATTCTACTTGAAAACGATCTGATAAATTTGAAAGAATTTCTTCAGGTATTTCGTAAACCTTTCCCATTGAGATTGAAGTAACATATATTTTTGCCATTTTTTCAACTAATTGTGCTCCAAAGACACAGTGCTTAACACTTCTTCCAACAATAACAAGTCCATGATTAGCTAAAATGACCGCATTTTGCTTTCCCATAGCTTTTAAAGCATTCTTTCCTAATTGTTCTGTTCCAGTTCTTGCATATTCCGAACATGGGACACCTCCTCCTAGAAAAACTCCCATTTCTTCAAAAATCATCGGTAGAGCTTTTCGTTGAACGGCCAATATACTGGCATAGGTTGAGTGAGTATGAATCACACAATTTACTCTTGGTCGTTGTTCGTAAAAAATCCGATGAAGATAATATTCTGTTGAGGGTTTTTTACCTTCTGTGATAACTTTGCCTTCAAAAGTAATATGTACCATATTCTCTGGTAAAGGATTAAGATAGTTGTTCCCAGAGGGTGTGATTACCATCTCGTCTTGATTTTTGACTCGTAAACTAATGTTTCCTTCTCCTACATTGACCAGACCACGTTGATAAATCTCTTTGGAAGCCCAACATATCTGATTTTTCATCTCGGAGATACTTTTATTCATACAGAATAAAAACTACATTAATCAATATAAGTTTCACTCATTCAATGTCTAAGGCAAAAAAACAAATTTTTTTGATTAAAACACTTTTTTATATTGGAATAGACGTTTCTTTCATATGAATGCCAAAGTTAAAGATGAAATGGATTTAAAAGAATTAGCTATTTCCACATTAGAAATCGCGGAAATTAATTTTCTTATGTCATTTATAGAAATTAACCCTGAGAACGTAATAAAGCAAATTCAACCTGAAATCAACCCCATTGTTTGGATTATCGGACACTGTATCTCTCATATGGATTGGTATTTGTCCTTATTTACTGGTGAGAGAACTTTAACTGAAAATCAAAGAGAGTATTTTGCTTATGGTGCTTCAAAAGATAAGATTAAAGAGAAATTTCCCTTTTCTTTTAGAGAGATATTAGATAAGTATGTTCAAATCTCTGGATATTTCTTTAAATATCTTAAGGAACTTCCTGAAGAGAAATTTCATCAAAAAATATCTGAAGAAAACGGGGAGGAATCTTTATTTCAGAAGATTCAAAGAATTGCTCTTCATTACATGGGGCATACAGGACAGATAACAATAATCAGGAGAGCTCTTGGGAATCAACCCTGGGGTTTTGTCAGTGGAATGAAAAGGGATGAAAGAGAGAAATATATGGGGAAATGGACAGAATGGTGGGAAGAAAATAAAATGAAATTCAAACTCACAAATAACTAAGACTTCGAAAAATTGCTGAGGAGGTGGCATCTCTCTGGTTACTGCACAAATTATTAATCTATAAATTCTCTCTTTTACATTAAAAAAAAGAAAAGAATGAAACTTATTTTATCTTTATTTCCTCAGGTAAAATCATCCAGATATGAGTATTCTTAAATGGTTTGAGCCACTCATCTAAAGTTAGATCAATTTTTCCATCTTTATACCAAATAGGTGCTTCAGAATGAGATTTGTAAATGTCTACTATTCTATATTTTTCTGGTTTTAGATGTGCTAATTCAGCTGCTTTTTCTATTGCTTTAGTAATACTTCCTAGTTCATCTACTAACCCTAGATCTTTAGCATCTTCTCCCGTCCAAACTCTTCCACCACAATGTTGTTCAAAATCTTTTATTTCCATCTTTCTAAATTCAGCAACATGTTCTAGAAACAAGTCATAAATACTAGTAATTTGCTTAACAACAATTCTTCGTTCTTCTTCTGTAAAAGATTTTTCAGAACTAAAAATACCTGCTCTTTCTCCTTTTTTAAGAAAGACTCTGTTGATTCCCTGTCTTTTTAATGCTTCTTGAGTTATCATTTTTCCTGATAAAACACCTATAGAACCTGTCAAAGTCATAGGTTGAGCAACAACCCAATTAGCTCCAGTAGCAATGAAATATCCTCCAGAAGCAGCTACATCACTGAAGTATACAACTAAAGGTTTGTTCTTTACTAGTTCAATTGAAGCAGAACGCATAGCTTCAGAGGAAGCAACAGATCCTCCTCCTGAATTAACATGTAGAACAACAGCTTTGACTTTTTTATCTCTAGTAACTTTTCTCATGTGCTCAACAATAGTTTGATCTCCTGCTTGAACATCACCAAAGATAGGGATAGGTAGCTTTAAAGGTGGTTTCTTACTTTTGCCGTCAACTATTGTGCCTTCAACACTAATTATAGCTATTTTATTACCTGATGAGGGAGGATGAGGAATAGTAAGCATTTTAAGTGATTTTTTCCAAGTAACAAGTTTAAATTTACGGTATTTTGAATATTTATTCGTAATTATATCAATCAACTTTTCTTCATTTGTCAATTCTTCTACAAGACCTTTTTCAAAAGCTTCTTCAGAATTATATGGGGCATTGTTGATAATATCAATAATTTCTTCTTGAGATTTGTTAAGTGTGAGACTCATGTCAGAAACAAGTGATTCAAATGAAGAATCGATTATTCGCTGATATTGTTCTCTATCTTCATCAGAGATATCAGTTCTAGTAAACATGTCTAAAGCAGATTTGTAGGGAGAAATGGAGATAGCGTCAAAGGAATAACCATACTTCTTCAAGATATCTTTCATAAGTAGTCTGGACAATTGAAAACCTATAATTGAAATACCTCCACCATATTGTAGGAAAATTGAGTCTGCAGCTGTTGCCACATAATAACTTAGGGTATCATAAGAATTTGCGTAAACAATTATTTTTTTTCCTTTTTCTCTAAATCTTAGAATAAGATCTCTAAGAGATTGTAATCTAGCATTTCCATCAGGAATTGTGCGTAAATGAAGAACTACTCCTTCCAGAGTTCTGACTTTTGTTAATCGTTTGAAGTAATCATCAAGAAAAGCAAGGTTAAGTATCTTTGTAGGAAAAAGTCTTTTAGTAATAAAGTTCTTGGGGGGTTCTGGACGTTCATTAAGTGAAATATCTAAATCTAGATATATCCAACGTAGTTTATTAGATTTAATCTTTCTTCTAATATTTCGGCATCCTCTAATAAATATCTTGAAAACCATAATAATCAATAGAATTAATAAATTAGATTATTTTAACATTTGCTAATGAATTCCATATTTAAGTTTAAGGTGGAAACTCATGTTTTTTCTTTGATATTTACTTCAAATGATTGCAATAGTTAATAACTTGAATCTCAAAGCTTGATTTTTTTCATCATTTCTTTTCATTTCAATTAAACAACTATTTTAATGATTAGAAAGCCTGCAGAACGTTTTTATTCTATCTAGTGTTACTAAATAGATAGAGAAGATGAGTAGAGCGTGATATGAAAAAAGAGAAGATATTCGGAACATTGATTATTTGTTTTGTAACCCTTTATCCTATTTTAGCACTTGTAGAAGGACAAGAAACAGAAATTCCTATAGCATTTTCAATAGCTTTGTTGTCTCCCAATACTGATGAAGCTAGAAATCAGTGGGCTGTACTTATACAAAAACAATTACCGAAAATTGGCATAGGTGTTTATCTTCATGAATCAACCGGGTGGGACAATATTGCTCCTAGAACATGGTCATATTCTTTATTCGATTATGATTACATTCCTACCTATGCTGAGGGAGGTTATGATATCCTTTTTGTTGGTATGAATTGGGAGATGGACCTTAACCCAACAGGACATTATGACTCGGGATGGTGGGTTTATGACAATTATTACCAATATAGGAATCCAGTTTACGACAACAAATTGAATGAATACTTAACCACTTATGACCCCGATGAAAGAGATCAATTAGCTTATGAACTTCAAGCAATTCTCTATGAAGATTTACCTGCAATAAGCATTCTTTATGAGTCTTCCTTTTTCCTACTTGATAGTGGTATTTCAGGATTTAACCCACTTCTAAGCAAAGTTCGAAGTGATCATTCAGAAAATTGGAATAACTCAGAAGGTACTGATCTGATTTATTGTAATAAATATGAACTTAATTCCAACAATGCATTTCAACTCGAGAAAGAAAATTTTGCTGATGCTGCCCAGAATTTTGATCAATTATGGGCACAATGTGTGTATGGTTCACTTTACCAACGTAATCTGACAAATAATAGATGGGAACCTTATGTTGCAAAGAACGCAACAATTATCCCTCATTATTATGACAGTGAGTATGTTCGTAATATGAGTATTTTTGTTGATATCGAACCAGAAGCGAAGTTTAGCAATGGTGATCCAGTTCTTGCAGAAGATATAAAATACTCATATGATTTGCATTTTTCAACTTATGCTCATTCTTCAACCTACGGTCACTTACTCACTAATTATTTCTCCTCTAATGATTCCATTGTAGTAATAGATTCAGATACCGTTCGATTTGATCTGAGATATACTTATAATTTTCCTTATAGTCTCCTATCCTATGGAATAATAGATAAAAGCACAGTTGAGCCTATAATCTCTACATATGGTTATGAAGTCTTAAAGGAAGCTCCATTCTCTGTTAATGCCAGTGGTTCTCTAGTAACTTCTTGTGGTCCTTTCAAACTTGATTCTTATAATGTTACAGAAAATAAAGTAGTACTAACCAAAAATGAATATTGGTTTGGTTCAACTCAAGGTTTGAATAATATCACTTTTATTTCAATCCCAGATAAAATAGAGGCTTTAGATTTACTTAGAGAAGATAAAGTGGATGTTCTTGATGAAAATTACAATTTCCTTCGTGAAGAAGTTTTCAATAACAATGATTCATCTATTATCGAATCCTTCAATGCGGTACTTTTCCCTTCTCTCAAACATCAAGAACTAGGTATTAATATGAAGCATCCTATTATGGGAACTGGAGAGCTTACACCTGTTGGAACAGCTGAATCAGCTAAAAACATTCGAAAAGCTATTAGTCATGCAATACCAAGAAGCGTAATAATCAATGATATTATGAATGGAAAGGGTTTTCTTGGAGTTACACCTATACCTAATGGATGTATAGGATTTAATTCAGATTTAGATTCTTATTCATATGATTTAGATCTAGCGATTGAGTACATGGAATCAGTTAGTTACAATCCTCCTGATCCTGATATCACTCCTACAGATAATACTACCTTTTATCTTATTCCTGCAATTATCTCTTTAGCATATATGATTATTGTAAAGTGGAAAAAAAGGAGATAAACTAGAAGCAAAAGAAAATTTTTGTCTCTTTCTTTTTTTGTTTTAATTAAGCGAATATTTCTGTAATTAGAAAGCCTGCAGAACGTTTTTATTAATTGTACTGTAACTAGGTTGATAGAAAAGAAGAGTAGAAAGGAAAAATGAAAAAGAGGAAGCTATTAGCAATATTGATTATTGGTTTTGTAACCATTTCTCCATTATTAGCGAGTGACGAAAAAGAAGAATATAACAAATCATGTTTAATATTAATTTATTGTCGCCTAATACATGGGAAGCTAGAAATCAATGGGCTCTGCTAATACAGAAAGAACTACCCAAGATTGGTATAGGTGTGAGATTTCATGAATCTACAACATGGGCTAACATTGCACTTCGGGTATTGAACCATCCATATATCGATTACGACTATATTCCAACCTATGCAGAAGGAGGATATGATATAACTTTCTTAGGTCGGGATTGGAAAAAAGAATTCAATCCTTCTTATCTCTATGACACCCAATGTCTACACGGGTGGGGAAATTTCTATCAATATTCTAATCTGGTTTATGATGATGCATTGAATAAATACCTTCTAGCATATGATCCTTCAGAAAGAGAACAGTTTGCATATGATCTCCAAGCAATCTTGTATGAAGATTTACCTGCAATAAGCATTCTTTATGATCAATCTTTCTTCTCATTTAAGCAAGATATATCAGATGTAGATGAAGATCTCTTAAATATACGTTGTCATCATTCAGAGAATTGGGAAAAAACCGGTAGCCTTGATCTTATTTATGGATGCAAATATAATTTGAATATTTATAATACATTCAATATAGAAAAAGAGCGTTATAGAGACTCTTATGCAGGTTTTGATAATCTCTGGACACAATGTGTGTATGGTTCTTTGTTTCAACGGAATTTATTGAATCAAAGCTGGGAACCATATGTTGCAAAGAACGCTACAATAATACCTAATCTTAGTGAAAGTGGATATGTTTACAATATCAGTATTGTTGTTGATATCAATCCACAAGCAAAATTCAGTAACGGAGATCCAGTTTTAGCAGAAGATGTCAAATATTCTTATGATTTACACCTTTCACCCAATGCGCATTCTTCTACCTACTCAAGCCTTGTTAGTAATTATCTGTGTTCCAATGATTCAATTGTAGAAATCGATTCAGACACAATCAGATTTGATTTTCAGAATAGGTATAACTTTCCATTGAGTGTTCTATCTTATGGTATAATTGACAAAAGTATCGTTGAACCTATAGTTTCATCATACGGTTACGATGTTTATGATCAGTTACCCTTCTCTGCAAATGTTAGTGCTGCATTAGTTACTTCATGTGGTCCGTTTAAGTTAGATTCATATAATTTGACAGAGGGGAGAGTAGAGCTATTTCAAAATGAATATTGGTTTGGTTCTGCTCAGAAATTAAGCAATATTACTTTTCTGTCTATTCCAGATAAAGATGAAGCATTTTCTAGGTTTGTCGAAGGAGAAGTTGATATTTTAGATGTAACTTATGAATATCTCTATTCTGAGGTTGTTAATTCCCCTGACTTTGATTTATCTTATAAGGTGGTAT
>JAUWPI010000012.1 GCA_030611665.1 Candidatus Heimdallarchaeota archaeon
GTTCCTATTGCAGATCCAACTAAGAGATCAAAGAAGATTTTCCTTACTGGAGATATTCCAACACCAATTAATCCTCCTCCAGGTTGTAAATTCCAAACAAGATGTCCGCTTGTCTCTGATATTTGTCGTCTTGAAGAGCCACCAGCAAAATGGTACACCGCAACTCACGTTGCCTATTGCCACAACATCGAAGGTGGAGAAACAAGTCCCGAAGCTTACGCAAAATAACCCTTTTTCTTTTTCCTCATTTCTTTCTTTTCTCTCTCATTTTTCTCTCTTCCACGCAAAGTTATTTCTCTTTCTCCTTCTCCTAATTTATTAGTAAAATTTTACCCTATTTTCTGCTAGGATTTTAACAAGGTTTATTAATTTAGTTTCAGAGTATTAGCTGTTATTTGTTCACGGAATTAAGGTTTTGTGAGGAATATATTATGAGTAGAGTAAATCTTGAATCGGCTCAAAATAACATTGAGCGTGTGACTACTAATCTTAATGAGCTTCAACAGATTCTTTCTAGCAAGAAAGATGAAGTAGCAACAAAGATTAGTGAAATCAACGATATTCTATCTACTTACTTCAAGCAAGCTGATGATCTCAATCAACTTATTGCTCAAGAAGAAGAGAAGAAGAGCAATAACACCGCTGAATTAGATCAACTTAATCAGAAATTACAAGAACTTACCCATAGGAAAGATATTCTCCAGTCAGAGATTTCAAGCAAGCAAAAAGATATTCAGCAGCTTTTGAATCTTATTATGGAAAGGGAACAAATTTCTACCGAGCTTAACATGCAAGTAGATTCTCTTGATGAGAAGATGTCTGGTTTCAAAAGAAAGATAGAAGAATTAGATGTTCTTAGTCAATCAACTTCTAGTGAAACATCTGAAGCGATTAGAAATAAAGAGGTTCAATTAGCAGGTTTGAATAGCCAATATGCAATGATGATCTCACGTTCAAAAGCTTTGAAATATCTAGTCAAGAATGATATTGTAGTTTTACCTGAAGTTCAGGTTATCCGCAGTTTAACTACTCCAGGAATTAATACTGAGGAAAATCTTAAGAAGATGTCTGGAGTTTCTGAACAGATTATCAGAAATATTCTAGTTGAACTTGCTAAACGGGAAATAATTTCCTTTGAACCGCATACAGGAAGATTCCAAGTTATTACGGAGATTGATATTTAGGTGATTGATATGGCAGAAGAAGAAAGAATGATAACAATTATTGGTGACATCAAAAGAGATGTAGAGGAATTAACTTCCCGAAATACTTCAGTTATTTCAAACACTAATCAAGCATTAGAATCTGTAGTAGATGATATTAGAGCAATTCCTGAGTATGTTAATACACTCAAAAGAAATCTAGAAGATCTAAAGCAAGCTAATGCAGATTTAGAGCAGCAAATAATTCAAACCAATCAAGCAATTGAAACGGTATCTGCAGAAATTGAGATTAATGAAAGTAAGAAAAAAGAGTTAGAGGAAACTGAAATCGAAAAAAGAAACAAAAAACAGAATCTTGAAACTAACATATCTAATCTACAAAATGATAAGAATAGGTTGGAGCAAGAGCTAGAACATCTTTCAAGTTCAGCAAAGAACAAAGAAGAAGCTTACAATCATCTAGAAATGAAATCTAAACAAGATCTGGAAGACATGGAGCAAAAGATTATCGAATCTCAGGCAGTTCTAACAAAAGCAAAAGAAGATAACAAGCTCATTGTTTATCTAATGGATGCAGGATTACTTGATGTTCCAGAAGCTGAAATTGTATCAATTGTTGCTTCCTCTCCAGATGGATTAAAGCTTGATGAAATTAAGAGTAAGGTCACTATGGCTACAGTAAGAGTTCAACCTGTTCTTAATAACTTACTTGAAAAAGTACTAGAATACGATAATTTTTCAGATTCCTATAGAATTCTAGAATCGCTAAGAAAGGAATTCCACTAAGTATAATTTAACACTAGAGGGGGATTTTTCTATTTTATTTTTTTTCAGAGGATTACCGAGATAGCGTAATTTTTTTAAACAAAGAAAAAAACAGAGCTCAATCCGTATTATACATATGTAAAGAGGTTATGGCATTGTCAAATTATGTCGAACGAGTATATGAACATGTTGTGGAAAAAAATCAATCACAACCTGAGTTTCATCAAGCAGTAAAGGAAGTCCTTGAAAGCTTGATTCCAGTTTTCGAAAAAGAGCCAAAATTTGAAAAATACAAAGTTTTGGAAAGAATAACCGAACCTGAACGTGTAATAATGTTTCGTGTTCCATGGGTTGACGACAAAGGTGAAATTCAAGTTAATCGCGGTTTCCGTGTGCAATTTAATTCAGCTATTGGTCCTTACAAAGGTGGTCTGCGTTTCCATCCAAGCGTTAATCTAGGTATTATCAAATTTTTAGGCTTTGAACAAACCTTCAAAAACTCCTTAACTGGCCTCCAAATGGGTGGTGGTAAAGGAGGGTCTGATTTTGACCCTAAAGGAAAATCTGATAACGATGTAATGAGATTCACACAATCTTTCATGACTGAGTTATACAGACACATAGGTAGTCGAATAGACGTACCTGCTGGTGACATTGGTGTTGGAGCTAGGGAACTTGGCTACCTATATGGTCAATGGAAGAAAATCACACAAAGATTTGAGCCTGTTTTAACTGGTAAATCTCGGGAATGGGGTGGATCTCTAATTAGACCAGAAGCTACTGGTTATGGAGCAGTCTATTTTGCAGCGGAGATGTTAAAGACTAGAAATGAAGATTTCAAGGATAAACTTGTTTCTATTTCTGGATCAGGTAATGTCGCTCAATATGCAACTGAAAAATGTATTGAATTAGGAGCTAGGGTTGTTACTTTATCTGATTCATCTGGTTTCATTCATGATCCTGAAGGTATAACTACTGAAAAACTCAACTACGTTCTTGACTTAAAGAACGTAAGAAGAGGACGTATCAAAGAGTACGCCGAAAAATTCGGTTGTGAGTACTATCCAGGTGAAAGACCATGGAAGATTCCAGTACAAATAGCTTTACCCAGTGCTACACAAAACGAAATTCTTGCAGATGATGCAAAGATGTTAGTTGATAATGGTGTTATAGCAGTATCTGAAGGAGCTAACATGCCATCTACACTTGAAGCAACCGACATTTTCTTGGAAAACAAGGTTCTCTTTGGTCCTAGCAAGGCAGCTAACGCAGGTGGTGTTGCAACATCAGGATTAGAAATGGCACAAAATTTCAGTTTCACTTCATGGAGCAGAAAACAAGTTGATGCAGAATTACATGGTATCATGATCAATATTCACAAGATGGCTTATGAAGCATCAAAAGAATATGGTGAACCAGGAAATTATGTTTTAGGTGCAAATGTTGCAGGTTTCAAGAAAGTGGCCAACGCAATGATTGCTCAAGGACATTGGTAAAAAATTATTTCGACATTAAGTCGAATTTTCTTTTCTTTCTTTATTTTTGTTTGCTTTTCTAGGTTTAATTATCATCCCTTCTCCCCTTTGGGCATCTATGGTTATCGTTAATGCTTTTTTAGTTCTAACGTGACGAACATAGTCTAAATCGTTCATACTCTTCTTACTAGCTAACCAACCCCAATCAATTTTGTGGTGTTCTGAATTGTGTTTAATATGGAAATAACCTATATTTGCTGTGACAATATTATGGAAGAAATGGCTACCTTGAGAGAAATCTACGCTGAAATCATTTGTCGTTGCTTCAATGATAGTTTTTGCTCCACTAATATTATTCCATTTTACAGGAATCCCAAGAAAACGATCTGCAGTCCCCCATCGGCCAAAGCCTATTAATAAATATGGTCGTTTTTCTTCAAGCATTTGGGCATTTAACTTATCAATTTCCTCAACAATAGCAAGCGTAGCTGTTTTGTCAAACATTTCAGGTTTAACATAGATAATATCCTTAACATCTTTCATTATTAGATTCCCGGAAACTTGAGTAGAATAAGCGAGAACCTGTTGCAAATCCACTGATTCAAAGTCCTCTTTGGATATAATTTCTTGATGCAAAAATGGTCTTATTTGCAAAATATAGAAATTGTCCATATCACCTTTTTTTTCTCCGAAATTGCATGCATATTCAATCTCTATTGAACTACCAAATGCTTTTTCACCCACTGATAACAATCGAGTAATGAGCTTAGCTAAAGGAAATGTCTCAAATTTTAGCTGATTATTAAAAGTGATTACAGGAGAACCTTCCCCAAAAAATCCTGAATTCAATGTTTCTGAATTGAAATCATACGTATCTGCTATTCTGGTTAGCGTTCCATCCTTTATTGCATCAGATAGATTAAGCTTAACAAGATATGGTGCATCATCTAGAATGTCAAAATCTTCTCTTGTCAAGTCAACTGCATAATAATATCTTTGACTCTGTTTGAGGAGAATTTCAGGAGTTGAATAAAAATTTATTTTAGGATATTTAGGGCAGAATCTTAAGGCAGATTCACCATCAACAATCGTTTTTCCAAGACCCAATGCGACATGAGCTATTCTGTCTTCAGGATGCATATACTCGCCAAACGGGTAGTAATTGTGGGAAGATGCAGTACCTGAAAAATCTGGATATAGTCTATTGTTGTGTTCCTTCCCTACTACTTTTTGGATAACTACAGCCATTTTTGATTCTTCAATTGTCTGATTAATGGTCTCTGCATAAGACAAAGCTAGAGATAAAAATTGTGATGCATATACTAATTTGATAGCAGTACATAATTGATTCAATTTTTCATTTTCACTAGAAGAATTATTAGGAATCATGTAGGTGTTAAATATTCCAGCGAAAGGCTGATAGGCAGAATCTTCCAATAAACTTGAAGATCTTACTGCAATAGGTCCATCAATATCCTTCAAAAGAAATTTTAGATCAGTTCTAATGCTCTTAGAAAGTTTTGATTTTGTGAATTTCTCCTTTATCTGATGATCTGATACTCCAGATAATGCAAATGAGAAAAGATTATTATCTTGCATAAAACGGTCATATTCATCAGTTCCAATTACTATAGTTTGAGGAATTTCAATTGAAATGTTTTTAAATTCTTCTTGGAACAAAAGAGAGTTAATCAAGAACATAAGAAAAGCTAAACCTCGTCCTTTACCACCAAGGGAGCCAGGACGTAGTCTTAAAAAACAAAATTTCTGAATGGTAATTTTCTCTGTTGAAATCATTAACAATTCCTCGTGTTTTTTCAACCACTACTTCTTTTATAGTGGATAGCAAAAAGTCTCTAAGTTCTTCTCCAACGAATTCAGAAACCTTGCGCGGTCGTAATTTCTCAGCTATTTCAAATTCTCCTCTTGCACTCAACCAATTTGAGAAATAATCACTTTGCCCATGGTAAGCTAATGATTCAAATGGGACTTGCTCAATTTCTTTGTAAAAATTGATTATATCACTAGCTCTTCCTATCTCTTCACCGCTAGCATCTCGAAAAACGAAGTCACCGAAGCCTACTCTATCGAGTAACCACTTTCGTAGATCTGCAAGCATACTATGTGATTTCTTATAAAGAAAGAAAATACCCTTTTTGTTTGCTTTTTCTTGGTATTTTTCCTTTGATGATTGTAAAATCATTGGCATGTTAGGATAATCTTCTTTAATTTTGTTAGCAAATAAGAAACCAGCTTGTTTATCCAAAACATTATTGCGAGGGAATTCAACATCACAAACAACACCTAATACGCTGCGTTTATACTTCTTGTAGAGTTTCATTGCCTCTTCATAATTCTCAGCAAGAAGAATCTTGGGTCTGATTCTCATTTTCAGCAAATCTTGAAAGTCATTGGTTCCCTCTGTAATCAGACGATGTGTTTGACGCATAATTTCGCCATACATTTCAGGTAGAAGTAAGGAATAGAAACGTATTGAATCTTCGACAAATATGAAAACTTTAACTTTACCAGCTTTCGTATCATATTCAGCATTCATCTTATCTTCAAGATGTTTAATAATAGCAACAAAAATTTTAGAATCACCATTCCAAACAAAGGTACGATCTATCCCTACTCGTTTGGTAATTTCAGGGATGTATTTAATCTCTGCAACACTATTTAAGAGCAATATCACGGGTATATTTTTGATTTTCTTTACACTTTTTCCAAAGGAAAATACATCCATATCTCCAAGTCTTCGCATAGTTATAACTAAATCAAAATTTCTCTCTTCTAATAAGGCTAAAGCTTCCTTTGCGGAAGAAACTCTTGTTATCCTAGGCAAAGTACGAAGGTTAAGATTGTGAAATTCCTCGTAAATTTGGTCAGAGAGGCGTCCATCCTCTTCAAGCATAAAACTATCATAAATGCTAGAAACGAGTAAAACATTACTCATTCTTATAGCCATCAACTCGTGAAAAACCTTGAATTTAGGCTTATATTCCATAAAGAAGCTTTCATCATCTGTAAAGGTTGTCAAGTAACGCACCCATTATCGTATCTATGTTGTAAAATGTATTATTAACAATTTAAAGATGTTGTAAAAACAGAAAAAGGAAAAAAGGAAAAAAGGAAAAAAAGAGGAGTAATCTTACTCTGCTAAAGGTTCAATTATTTCAGATTCTCCTTCAACACCAGTTTTCTTAACAAAGAATGTTAATATTCCAGCGATTAAGAAGAATATAAAAGCAAAAAGGAAAAGAAACTTGTATTGTTCTCCTTCTCCGAGATCCAATCCAAAGTTCAATAGATCCAAGATTCCACCTATAATTACTGGTCCTGTAATAGCTGCAGCTGCTGAGAAGAAGTAATAAATTCCTGTTCCCATACCAATTTTATCCTTTCCAGATAGTTCCCAAACAATTACGATACTATTGATATTCACGAGTGCCCAACCTATACCCATAAAGAAGAAACAGCCTGCATACAACAGTGCTAAGTAGGGTATATCCATACCAATAAAGGTTGTTCTAACAGCTAAAGCTGGAAAATTGGCCAATGAGAAGACGGTTGCAATTCCTAGAAACACTGCAAATATTCCAAGACCAATTAAGATACATTGTTTTCTACCTATCTTCTTAGCAATCAATCCTGCTGGAAATGCAAAAATAATGAAGGTTAAGGCCATTACACCAAATATCAAACTGATATCACCTTTATCCATTAGAAGAACATCTTCTCCATAATTGGAAAAGAATGTTTCAACTACGTTATAACCAAAGAACCAAGAGAAAATTGCAAATAGAATAAATACTAGACTCTTATCTTCTCGCTTGAAAATCTCTTTTAGTGTAGGAATAACTTTTACTTGCTCTTTTTTCTCAATGTCTTTCAGTTCTTCAGGTTCTTTAATACTGAAGAATAAAATTACAAGGCAAATAATAAGGATAACTGCAACAAAAATGTAGGCCACAAGCGTGTTAATCTTTTCTATTATTGGAAATACAAATAAACCAATTAAGGCGCCTATACCTCCAAGCAAGTTAATAAAACCGTTTCCTCGACTTCTATATTCCTTAGGTACTATATCAGGCATTAAAGATACTACAGGAGACCTGTAAAGAGCCATGCTGATATTAAAACCCCCTATAACAAGGAGGAGAATTATAAAGCCAATGAACATAGAACTTTCGAAGTTTGAGAATATATCAAAGCCAAATACACCTACTAAAATAAAGAAAGCAGCTGCAAATGGTACTCCTATAATAATGAAGGGCATTCTACGACCTTTTTTGTTAGGACCATATCTTTTCCAAGTTTTATCACTGATATTTCCAATCCAAGGTTGCATCAGAACCGCTATTATGTTATCTAGAACCATTATGGAACCAATAATTAAAGTTTCAAGAGGTACAGTTCCCCACACTTCTCTTAGGTAAGCCTTAAGGTAAGTCGGAATATAGACATTATAGATCACCCAAGTTATTGCTGTTGTGAAGAAACCCAGACCAATAATCGCAGTAAATAAATATGAAAAACGTTTACCGTCTTGAGCTTCTCTAAATTTGCTCTTAAATGACATAAAATGTTTATTTTACCATTGTTTAAATAGTTTACTCAAAAATTGTCTCTTACCTAAGGATGTTCTAAGGAAGTTAAATTGTCTGCAGATTTATTCTTTCTAATTATTTGTTCCAATAATTGAAATTGATTAGAAAGATATTTTAAAGGCAAAGACTAATTTCTTATAAGAAGAAATTTAGCCCTAGTGGTAACAAGCATCAAAGTGATAACAATGACTAACAGAGACGAACAAAATGAAGATTATAGTCCTTCAGAAGACGTAGGTTCAGGATTCTCTGTAAACCATGAGATGTCACTAAGAGATAGCTCGATTGTCGAATTATATGATGAGGGTAAGTCAACCTATCAGATTGCTGAAGAATTAGAACTTAATAGACATACAGTTTCTAAGATTTTAAAGAAAAATCAAATTGAAACAAGAACTATCGCTGATTATCACAAGCTTAAGCATGAAGAAGTCGTTGAACTTTTCAATAAGGGAAAGGATAAGAAGGAAATTGCTGAGAACTTAGAATTAACCGATTATACTGTTCGCAAAGTGCTTGAAGAAAGGGGCTTATTGTTAAAGAAAAGGGATAGAGATACGATACTTATTGCCAGATATGTTCAAATGAAGAATAAGGGTTATGACAATGAATCAATCTCAATTTTTCTTGGTATCACACATAAACAACTGAACAAACATATTAGAAATTCTGGTGTCAATGTAACAGCTGTTAGATACAAGACAAAAAATATAGAGAATATAGCTGATCTTATAAGAAAACGGTTAGAAGGATTCAAAGTAACTGAACTGTCACTAGAGTATGCTTTAGATCTCTTACTCTTAAGAGAAATATTTTACGATTTTGGCCTATGTTGTGAAGTTTAAGCACCTAGTTGATTTTATGAAATGTGATTTTCAGTCTGTGAATTGTGACTAGTAAAATCCGAAAGAAGTACAACGTTTAAAAATATTAACTTGTTTGGAGACATAAGAAAAGGTTGATTGTCTGAAATGGAGATACCAGCAAATTTTGAAGAAAGTTTGGAAGGATTAACAATAGAGCATAGAGATTACCAGATAAATGCTGTCAGCGAGATTATGGAGAAACTCTCTGAAGGTTCAATTCTTCTAAATTATCCATATGGTACAGGAAAGACAATAATTGCACTATTAGCTTTTTTTGCAATCAGACAGAATAATCCGAATGCTAAATTTCTGTTCACTTCTGCAAGAGAAGCAGCAGGATTAAGATGTCGTCAAGCACTAGAGATGGGGAAAAAATTTGGATTTATAGATAAGTTAGGATATTTCTATGATCCCAGTGGTAAAGGTATCAGCTTAAGACAAAAAAGCAAGATGTATGAAGCTTCCACAGCTATTTTTGCGCCAATTACATCATTAATGAATGACTACTATGAGATGAAAACTAAACTAAGAGTCAATATCTTGGAAAATATAACTATGTGTGTTATAGATGAGGCAACTGATGTTTTGGCAAGAGATATGGCAGGTTTTCGCTTAAGCAAGTATTTTGATGGATTATTCAAATTCAGAGAAAAAGGGTTTGCTTTTCCTATATTGGCGATGACTGGAACAAGAGATGGGCAACGTGCCAAAGCTGTTCTCAAATTGTTGGGGAAGAATACAGCTTTAATGCAGAGGCTTGATCTATCACCCTATGAAACTGTCACTAAAATTCATAAAATTAGAAGGGAAGATTACATAAGAATAGATAAGCAAATATCAGTGCAGATAACTAAACCAATAGAGACTATTCAAAAACATCTGGATACAAAACTCTCACGCTTAGAAATCATTAAACTGTCATATGGTGGAGTTTTAGAGCGTCTTGAAAAGCTAAAGAATTTCCCAGCAAGATTAAATAAATATCAAGTAAAGGATGAAGAAGCTAAAACTGCACTAATACTTGCTTTTAGAAGATTATTCAAACTAAGTCACGCTAGATTATTATTATTAGAATCTACTCCAGGAGAATTCCTGAAATATATAGAATTGGATGAGAACAAAGAGATTTTTAGAAGCATTCATGAACCAAGTAAGGAACTCATAACTTACAGAGTTGATTTGCCTAAATACGAAAATCCTGAAGAGAAAGTGACACGAGCTTTGGTACAACCGAAAATCTATACAGCAATTGACATCATTCATGAGCATTTATTCAGAGGTGCACAAGTTCTACTTTTCACTCGTTATCTAGCATTAGGAAGTTATCTTAATAGACTCCTCAATAACCTTGGTTTTCCTGAAGTTAAGTATTTGTCAGGTAAAACAACAGAAGACATGAGAAGAATTGTTTTGAAAAACTTTGATGAGGGTAATGTTAATGTTTTAATCTTTACACCTTTAGGGGGAAGAGGATTGAATTTAGAAGCAGCTGATGTTGTCATACACCTTGATATCACAACAAATATTGATGATATGATCCAACGTAGAGAAAGGGCAAGAGGATGTGTAGAATATGTACTCGTTTTAGAGGAGACAAGTGAAGAAGGAAAAATAAAGGATTATCAGAAGTTGATCGACAAAGATATGGGAAAGGGAGACGAAGATAAGGATGAGGAAAACGAGGAAGTAAAAGAAGAAGGAGAAGAGGATTAAGCTTTCTTCACAGATTTACAGAGTCAAAAAGTTCTGAAAAGTGACACTTGGTGTTTAGGGCGATTGAACTTACGTCCAATCTACCCTAAGATATTAAATGAAGTTCTTTCTAGCCACTAACTACTTAGTCTCGTGTAACCCTACATTGTTACACTTATTATGATGCTTGTGTGAAGGAATACACACTGAAAAAAAGTTTGAAAAGGCAACAAAGAATAAGCTTAATCTCCCTCCCATATCCCTTGGTTTTATCAAATGAAGTTCTTTCTAGCGATGGGAATGTGTTTTATAAGCAAAGATGTATCAGTTTCTATATGGAAAAGAAATTTAGAGGGTAAACATGTTACCCCTATTGAAAATAGCTTGTGGGTCTAATGCTTGCTTAACAGCACGCATCTGATTTACACCTTCTTCTCCATACATGATAAGAAGATACTCAATCTTTATTTTTCCGATACCATGTTCAGCGGAAACAGAGCCTCCAAATTCAACTGCTTTTTCAGCAAATATTTTGTAGAGTTTTTTACCTAAAGCTAATTCATCCATATTACGTGGAAGGATGTTAAGATGAACATGAGAATCACCTATATGGCCCCACATGACATACTCTAAACCATGTTCGAGCATTTTGTCATGATAAAGTTTCATCATTTCTCTGAAGTGTTGATGCTCTACAGACATATCTGTACCAAGCTTATGAATACCAGGATATTCGTTTTTGCGCTTAGCAATAATTCCATTTACTGTTTCTGGTACTGCATGACGCATAGCTTTGAAACTCTCCTTTTCTACTTCGTCAAATGCTGACCAACAAGAATCAATTGAAGAGTTACAATCCATTGCAATTTCATCTAATTTAACAATTATATCTTCTAGAGTATCTTCACTATAGAGTATTTCGAAGAAAATAGCTGTTTTTGCATCAGAAGGAATAGTTGAGAGATTTGCCAGAGCAGGACTTGTCTTCTGTTTGGTTTTCAACAGTTCAAAGGAGTTCTCATCGAAGAATTCCATATATTCAACATTCAAATCTGGATCGTCACGAAGTTTCTCAACAAAAAGCAAAGAATCATCTTCAGCTGTGAAAAACATTACATTGGGTAAACCCATTGGTTTCTTTATTATCCACAAATCAACTTCAGTAATCATACCTATAATACCTTCATTACCTATGAATAAATCTACTAAATCCATATCAGGTGCTGCAAAGAAACCAGCAGCATTTTTTGCTTTTGGCATCTCATAAGTTGGTATTTTTACTGTTACGTCTTGCCCTGATTTCTTAAAAACAAAAACACCATTCTCTGCTTTATATTCTCCACGAGTTAAATCTATAACCTCTCCAGAGTCAAGAGCAACACGTAAACGTCTAACCCAGGGTCGCATAGCACCATACTTGAATGACCTTGCACCCGATGCATTAGCTGCGATTGAACCACCTACAGCTGCGGTCATTTCTGTTGGGTCAACTGGGAACAGATAGTTATCAGAATCTTGCTTGAATTTCTGTACAATGTTATTTTCAGGATCCAGATTATGTTCATCTGTGAATTCCTTATAACGGATAAAATCATCTAAGTCTTTCAGGGTTATGCCGGGTTGCATTCTTACAAAATACTTTCCTATGTCCTCATCATAACCCAATCCAAGTACATCTATCATCTTATCTGTAGAAATAACCGAACCACCGAAAGGTACAGCTGAACCCACAATCCCAGTTCTTCCTCCTGAGAGGGTTATGGGTATCTTCTCTTCACTCATTTTGTTAATGATTGTAACGACTTCAGATTCTTTTTTAGGGAAGAACAGCCATTCAGCTGAACCTCCAGCAATCTTTGATTCATCAACAATATAATCAGAATTACTAGAAAGGATTTCTTCCTTTCCTTGAACTTTTTCAATCTCCTCAAATGTGCTTTTTTCAACGTTTAAGGTTGAAATAACGTTTGTTGTCATTAATGTCATATCCACTCTTAACTATAACTTTGTCAGCTTCTAAGTATCAGATTAAAAAGATTCACATTTTATGAAAAATTGTAGGATTAGCACTAATAAGAGCTTGTGTTTACATGCTCACTAGATTCAGAAAAATACTTACATTAATTGTTCTTCTAATTATTTGAGATTAATTCAATTAATTCCTCTATTGGCAGGTGGTCTGAAATTCTTTTACTATAGTATGCGCGTTTTACTGTTAAATTATCTATAAGAAAATCTGCAGGAAGTAATGTTTTCTCCCCCTCAGCACCTTCTATTTTGTATCCCATACGCAATGCTTTCAGCATCTTTAAGGAAATACCTCCCAAAATATAACCTAACAAGGATTTTTCCACACCATAAAGTTTGTACACTATTCGCTCTGGGTCAGCAATGATAGGAAACGGAGTATCTTGCATTCCAACATACTTCAAAATACTCTCTTTTGGTGACTCAAAAAATGCAAGAATGTTTAACCCTTTGGATTTCAGTGCTGGAAAATGTGTCACAAGTTGGTTAACTCGCAAATTGCATAGAGGGCATGAAGCGTATCTAAAAAAGGATAACAAAAGTTTCTTCTCTTTATAGTCCTTCAAAGATATCTCATTATCATAGATGTCTTTAACAGCGAAATCTTTTGCTTTCAGTCCTTCTTTGATACGCATGAATAAATTCTCCTTGTATACATAATCTAGTTCATATTTAATGGGTAGGGAAGAACAAAATTTGAAGAGGAAGATAAATTTACTTGGGTTGTATACTAAATGAGTACCTATATTTTTTGTTAGCTTTCAATTTGTATTTTTCATGTACAGAAGGCACCCCTGGAAAATCTCCACCTACCCCTCTCTGATTGTGATCTATATTCAAAGTCAGATTTTCCTTAAATTCCAAATCTGAAATGTGTTCAGCGTCCTCAAGTTCTTCTTGAGAATAAGGCCATGCACTAAAATTAAGGAAGTTTGTTCCAACAGCTGTTATTCTGATTCCCTTCCTATTGTCATCAGTAACTGAAAACCAGCGAATATCTGTTCTATTACCATTTTCTTGTGGGTATGGATAGTCATGGAAGATATCTTTCACCTTTGCTTTAAACAAGCCTACAGCTGCACCTGTTTTTCTATCTGAATAAGTCTCATGTGGTCCTCTACCAAACCAAGCAAAATTCTTCAAGTCTTCGTGAAGTAGTGCTTGCATCCCTATTCGTATTAACTCTTTTTTAGGTGTAAAGGAAACATCAACGTTGATTTCACCATTTCCTAAAACAGTATACTTTGTCTCATACAATGTTTTTCCCTTTGGGATTTTCATGCGCACTGAAATTGCAATTTTATGTGGAGAAAGAGTTTCAACAATGAACTCTTTCACTTTTCGTTTCTTAGATGCTGTTTTCCATGGATTCGTTTTAATTAACCACCCGAGGAATGGATAGTTGTATGTAACCACGCGTTTAAGGTTATCATTGTCAATGGGAGCTCTCCAGAAGTTTGGTTCTAAAGGTGATAGAAATAGTTCTCTCTCATTTACTGAATAGGAAATTATACAACCTAAAGATTTACTGAATTTTACTGTAAATTTCTTATTCTTCAACACCAATTCTTCAAGATTGTCTTCTACCTCTATAGATGATAGTTTTCTTTTAGATGCCTTTGGTTTAGTTGGAAGGGTGAAGGGAAGGAGAAATTGCTCCCAAGCTACGACGTGTCCTTTCTTTGCCCAGCTAGTTTTTGTTGCTAGACTAAATCTTATCATCAGATGATATTCAGAAATTGGTTTTAATTCCGGTTTGTTAAAAGGAATGTCAATCTCTGAACTTGAAAGAAGTCTAGTACTCAGGGTTGGCAGTATACCTTTTTCGATAATTTTCCCGTCTTCTGTTATTTGCCAAAGTATTTGTAGATAATCCAGGGATTTGAATCTATTTCGATTATTAATCATCAGTTTCCCTGAAAGTAAATCTATTGCAGTCACTTTCACATCTTGATATACTTTTTTAACTTCAAAGAGTGAAGGGTTAGGGGTTCTATCTGGACGAACAATCCCATTAAAACAGAAATTGAGAGAGTTTGGTTTGTCTCCAAAATCTCCACCATATGCCCAGAACTCTCTGCCATCGTCAGTATTTTTTCGTAGTCCTTGATCAACAAAATCCCAGATGAAACCTCCTACCAAGTTATGGTACTTCTCAAAAAGACCCATGTACTCTTGAAAATTCCCCAAACTATTACCCATAGCATGGGCATACTCACATTGGATGTATGGCTTATCCATGTAATCTTCTGGAGAAATTGAACCATTTGGGAAACGATATTTTATTGTTTCTAGTTTTCCTATTTTCTCCATTTTTTCAGGGGTAAAATACATTGAACTAAAAACATCTGAAACCTTCAAATCAAGATCATTCTCGTAATGAATTGGGCGAGTTTTATCAATATCTAGTGCTGCTTTTTTCATTTTAAAGTGTGGAGGACCAAAACACGCTTCATTTCCTAGAGACCACATAAAGATAGATGGATGATTCTTATTTCTTTCCACCATTCTCTCCATTCGATCCACACAAGACCGTGACCATTTATCATCAAGTTTGGTTCTAAGGTAAAAGTTACCCATAAATCCGTGAGTTTCCACATTAGCCTCATCTAGAACATATAGACCATATTCATCACATAAATCATAAAATCTCTTGTCAGCAGGATAATGACTAGTTCTGACTGCATTGATATTGTTTTGTTTCATTATCTCAATGTCTTGTTTAATTCTTTCGTAAGATAAAGTATAACCAGTATCTGGATCAAAATCATGGTGGTTTACCCCCTTAATTAGAACAGGCTGACCATTAATCAATATCTGGCTTTTCTTTATTTCAACCTTAGTAAAACCATATTTTCCTTTAATACAATCAACAATATTATCCTTAGAATCCGATAAAGTTAGAACTAAGGTGTGAAGATATGGAGATTCCGCAGACCATTTATTGGGATTCTGAACTTTTGCTTCAAAGTCAACTGATGTTTCAGAATTTGAAGAAACACCTACCAAAATTGTCATGGGGGGGTATAATCTGACAGGTTTGTTTTCGCTATCAAATAGTTTTACGTCAATTCTATATTCGGATATATCTTCTTCGCTTAAATTCCGAATTTTTGTTTTCACCCGTAACTTAGCATCAGAGTAAAGTTCATCAAGATCACATCGAGAAAAATAATCCCAGATGTTCACTTCAGGTTTAGAATAAATCATCACATCTCTGAAAATTCCTCCAAGAAACCAGAAATCTTGGTCTTCTAGATAGGAACCATCTGACCATTTGTACACTTGTACTGAAATTTGATTAGTACCATCTTCAAGAAAGCGTGTTATGTTGAATTCAGCTGGAGTCATTGATCCTTGACTATATCCAACTTCTTTTCCATTTATCCACAAGTAGAAAGCTGATTTAACCCCTTCAAAAAGAATGAAAATCGCTTGATCCTCCCAATCGTTAGGTAATTCAAAAGTTTGCTTATAAGAACCAACTGGATTATCATTAGGGTCAATATTTGGAGCATTTTTCTTTCTCAAACTTGGAGGGTAACTATGAGCAAGATAATATGGCATGCCATATCCTTGAAGCTCAAAAGTACCTGGGACCTGAATATCATCCCAAGCAGATATATCATAATCAACTTGATAGAAGTTGTGGGGTATATCAGAAGGTTTTGAAACCCATTTGAATTTCCATTTGCCATTAAGGCTGATTTGTTTTTTGGATTTTTTTCCTTTGAGAGCTGAATTTACATCTGTATATGAGAAATTTGTACAATGTCCCTTCTCTTTTTTGATATTGATAACTTGAAGATTTTCCCAATCATTCATTACCTTCAGATGAATAATGAATTATTCTTATTCAAATCTTTTGCTTAATCTTAACTCCGGTCAAAAAAGAATCAATTATTTGAACGAAGACAAATTTCTTATTAATGGTCACATATTTGTTAAAATATGACCAAAATAGACCCTCTAAAGCTAACTGAATCCATCTGGGATTATGCCCCAAGTGAGAAATCATCGCACATGTCCTTCATCGATTTTGATTCATATTTAGTAATGGTAGATACAGGGATGGACGTTGATAAAACAAGGGAGTTCAGAAAATTTGCTGAAAAGACTACAGATAGATCATTCAAACAAGTTATCATAACACACTATCATGGTGATCACACCTTTGGTACTAATGTTTTCAAAGATTGTGAAATTATTTCTACTCAAGCAACAAAAGACATTCTTGCTCAAAAAGTGGAAGGCGATTACAAAGATAAAAATATCATCTTACCTAACAAAACATTTTCTGGTGAATATGAGCTGAAAGAAGGCAATAAGACCATAAAAATAATTGAAACAAATGGTCATACAAAGGGTAGTGCTTTTGTGTATCTACCCGAAGAGGGAGCAATTTTGACTGGAGATTTGCTTTTTGCAGATATGTTTCCTTTTGCTGGTGACCCCACTGTAAATCCTTATGAATGGATTAATGCTTTACAAAAAATGATTGACTTAAAACCGAACATCGTAATTCCCGGTCATGGTAACATTAGTTCCATCAAAGAACTAGAAGAACAGAGAGACCTGATATATGATTTAGTTAAATCGATAGAAATCATGGCTAAACAAAAACTGAGTATTCAGGAGATAAAAAAATCCAAAAGACTTCCAAAATATCCCTATGATGTTCATGAAAATTGGTTCAATATGACTGTTGAAAGATTTTACAAGGTAATAAAAGAAAAAGAAGAAATCTAGTTTCTTCTTAGTTTTGAGTTTCAGAGATCTGCTTAGCAGCTACATAGCCGAAAGTCATTGAAGGCCCCACTGCAGATCCTGGTCCAGGATAACTATTACCCATAACAGAAGATGAAGAATTTCCAACCGCATAAAGTCCCTCAATTATACTACCATCTTTTTTTAAGACTTGAGCAAATTCATTTGTTACCAAACCTCCTTTGGTGCCCAAATCGCCTGGTACAAATTCAACAGCATAGTATGGAGGAGTTTCTATCTGTATTAAGTTTGGATTAGGTTTTACGGTAGGATCACCATAGTAATTATCATATGCACTATCTCCTCGACCAAAATCAGTATCCTTTCCAATTTTCGCAAATTCATTGAATTTTTTGACTGTTTCGGCTAGATTTTCAGGATTAACTCCTATTTTGTTCCCTAATTTCTCTAAGGAATCAGCTACTTTGACATAACCACTTTCCAGATATTTAGGGGGATATTTCATCCCTGGGAAAATTAATCCAAACATGTATTTTTTGCGAAAACGTTGATCAAATATGAAATGGCAAGGAATATGTTGATTTTCCTTTGAATGCCTTTTATACATTTCATGTACAACAACTACATAACTTGCAGATTCATTTGTGAAACGTTTTCCATTTTGGTTTACCATAATTGCACCTGGATAACCCCGCTCTCCAACATGAAAGAAGGGAGGTTCGTCGGGAGGTACTGAAGATGGTCCCCACCAAGCATCATCCATCAAATCTATAGCAGCTCCAAGTCTAATACCTGCCTGAATCGCATCTCCAGTATTACCTGAGTGAGCAACTGTCCAATCTGTAGTAATAGGGTGAGGATGATATTTCTTCCTCATTTCTAAATTGTGTGGGAAGCCTCCTGCAGCCAATATCACGCCCTTTTTAGCGTTGATTTTGATTGTCTTCTCTTCTTTTTTAGCGTTGACTCCAACTACTTTACCGTTTTCAATAATGATATCTTCAAAAGAAGTGTTCAACCATAAGGGAATATTGGAATTCATCATTGCCTTTCTTAAACTACCTATTAATGCATTTCCAAGAGTAAGGTGTTTATACCCTATAAGCAATCCAAAAACAGCTCGAAGTCCTGCCTTCAGTGCTACCCATTTCCCTCTCCAGGTTGACATAAGCATTCCTAAATCATGATATTCAGAAATGGAGAAACTTATTCCAAGAGGAACATCATATGGAAGAGCATTCAGATAATCTAACTCTTTTTTCAGTTTACGACCATTAAAGGGCTTAGCTTCAAGGGCCCTTCCTTTTGCAATTCCCCCTGGTCTTTCAGGATGGTAATCAGAATAATTTGGAACATAAAGGAACTTTGATCCAGCATTTAGTCTTAACCAATCAACCATCTTCGGAGCGTTTATTAGATATGCTTCTTTGAACTCTTCTGGAACTCTATCCCCAACCGTATTATCCATGTATGTTCGAGCTTTCTCCATAGAATCTTCAACACCATTTTTCTCAAGTAGAAAGTTATTTGGTACCCAGATTCCACCTCCTGAAATAGCAGTTGAACCACCATAATGACTTGATTTCTCAATTAAGAGCACATCTAAATCAGCTTTTTTTGCCACTAGAGCTGCTGTCATTCCTCCTCCGCCAGAGCCTACAATCAACACATCAGTTTCATAATCCCAATTTTCCATATTACTAAATACTAATTTATATTATATTAAGTATAGCAAGAAAAATTCCGAAAATTATCCTGCAATGATATTTAGAGTAATTGACTATTTATTAGAATTAGAGTAGGGTTTCTTACTCTCTTTATTCTCTTTTTGAAAAATTAGGTTGAATGTATGTACACCTAGAACTTTGAAGAAATATAAGAGCTAGGAACATAAAAACTAATCTCTTATAAGTTTAGAATGACGAAAGCTTTTCGGCATAAGATTTATTATCCGTGGGAATAAAACTGTTATGTGAGTTCTAAAGAAATCGAAGAGAGAAAAGTTGAAACCCTTCTAAGTAAATTAACATTAAATGAGAAATTTAAGTTGCTAACGGGATATTTCTTTTTTCAAACACATACTGTACCCAGATTGGGTATCAAAACTTTCAAGACTACAGATGGTCCACTTGGAATCTCGCAACATTCCAGTTTTCTAAGAAGAAACACCTATTTTCCTGCAGGAATGAATCTTGCAGCTGCATGGAATAGAGAACTGGCTTATGAATGTGGCAAAGCTATAGGAAGGGAGGCAAGGGCAATTGGAAGATTATGTGTTTTAGGTCCAGGCATTAACATTGGGAGAACACCATTCAATGGACGTACATACGAATACTATGGTGAGGATCCCTACCTAACAAAAGAAATGTCAATTCCTTTTGTTAAAGGAGTGCAGAGTCAGAGAATTGCTGCATGTCCCAAGCATTATGTTGCAAACAACCAGGAAACAAACAGATACACAGTTAGCGTAGAGGTTGACGAACGAACCCTTCATGAAATTTATCTTCGAGCCTTTAAAGAAACAGTAGAAGAAGCAGAACCATGGACAATAATGTCTTCATATAATCTTGTTAATTCAGAATATGTACACGAAAGTTCAAAGTTATTAAATGATATTTTATTAGAAGAGTGGAACTTCTCTGGTTTTGTGATGACTGATTGGTGGGCAACAGCTGAAGGAGATAGTAAAAACAAAGAACCATCTCAATCACCACCAGAAATAGCAATAAAAGCTGGTTTATCACTAGAAATGCCAAAAGGGCACTTATATGAGAAAAAGCGACTTGAAGAAGCTTACAGAAACAATAAGTTCACAGAAGAAGACATTGATAAGTTGGTACGAAGAATATTGAACGTTTATGTAAAGGTAGGTATGTTTGAAAAGATAAAATCATTACCCAAAGGGAAAAGGAATACAAAAAGACACCAAACCCTAGCACGAAAAATGTCAGAGGAAGGGATAGTTTTACTGAAGAATCACAATAACATTCTACCACTAGATATTGATAGAATCAAGAAAATAGCTATTTTAGGTCCGAATGCAAACAAAAAATTTGGAAAATTCCTGTATGGTGGTGCTGCTGCGGTTAAACCCCCTTATGAAATAACAGCAATGCAAGGGATTCAAGAGAAATGCAAAAATAAGATTCTGATCACAGAAGATCCAACTAACTCTGATTACGTTCTTCTTTTTATGGGATTGAATCATGATTCTCCAAAGAAATTAATGAGTGATGATACTATAGACGAAGGAATTGAGTTTGGTAATGAATCAGAAAAAATGGATAGGAGAAAATTAGAACTATCTGAATCACAAATCAACCTTATTAATAAAACAGTAAAAACTAACCCGAATACAATAGTAGTTCTCATAAATGGGAGTCCTGTTGCAATGGATGATTGGTTAGAAAAAATCCCAGCAGTTTTAGAAGTTTGGTATCCTGGAATGGAAGGTGGGAGAGCAATTGCAAAGGTTATATTTGGGGATGTAAATCCTTCAGGAAAGCTTCCTATGACTTTTCCTAAGAAGATTATAGATAATCCTGCACACAAATCAGAAAAAACCTTCCCAGGAGTTGACCTCAAAGTTCATTATGAAGAAGGCATCTATGTTGGATATAGATATTTTGACAAAAAGAATGTTGAACCTCTTTTTCCTTTTGGATATGGCCTTTCATATACTGAGTTCAAATTTGATGAGGTTACAACCTCTAATAGCAAAATAACAGCATTGCAAGATGTAATAGAAATAAGTGTAAAGATAACTAATATCGGAGAAAGAGCAGGGGCTGAAGTCGTTCAAATTTATTCAGAAGACGTGAAATGTTCAGTTGATAGACCACACAGAGAATTGGTTGGATTCGAAAAAGTGTTTTTAGAACCTAGTGAAACAAAAAATGTATCCATTGAAATTAAAGGAAAGGATTTAGCTTTTTATGATATTTCAAGCAAAAGCTGGAATTTAGAGAAAGGAGATTTCATCTTGCATATTGGAAGTTCATCAAGAGACTTACACCTTGAAAAGAAAATTACAGTAATAAATTAACATTATAGCTGATTTCCAAGTCAAAATACGCTAAAAAGTAGTTGAACTAAAAATATATTTTTATAAAACTAATAAAATTTACACTTAATGAAATCATTTCAGGTCGTTGACACACTTCTCTTTGATTTGGACGGCACTCTCACAGCTCTTGGTACAAGAATGTGGGAACCTTTCTTTAGAGCGTTTGATAAATTAAAACCTGATTTTGATCAACAAATAAAACAAGAAGTTTTCGAGAAAATTTTGATGAGAGTTATTGAAACACAAATGGAACGTTCTAGACTATTAAAAGTGAAACTTTTTTTTAAAGCAATAAATGATTCAGGAGCTTCTTTGATGGATATTTTTAGAGTCTTGAGGTTGGTTAGGAAAGATCCTCTAGCATTCAAAGAATTAGTTCCCATTGAAGGTGTTGCAGAAGTGTTAGAAACGCTTCGATCCCGCGGATACAAGTTAGCATTAGTTACCAATGCAGGAGACAAAACAGTCGGTAGAGCTAGAAAATCTTTGGACATCTTGAACAAATTTGACATCCTCGTTACACGAAATTCCGTTAAAAGATTTAAACCTCACCCAGAACCCATTCTTAAGGTGTGTGAGGTTCTAGAGAAAAAACCAGAAACTTGTGCAATGATAGGAGATTTTCCTCAAGATATACAAGCAGGAAAGGCAGCTGGAACAAAAACTGTTGCAATATTAGGAGTAATGGCAAAATATACTACAAAAAGAATCAAAGAACTTGAACCTGATGTAACCATATTTTCCTTTGGAGAACTGTTACCACTATTTCTAGGTCCGCAACTTAATTCTTAATCAAAATCATTATTATTTTGTGCATTCACCATGTGGTTTAGGATAGTATTATATATCCCCCCATAACAATTGGAATTAATATTTGCGATAAAAGAAAAGATTTTACTAAAGCGATATCTTCCAAACAGGTGATACCTTGACCCAAGATAATAAACCATCAATTAGAGAAGTACTTACAAATGCAGCTTTCATGGTTCTATTCGCCGCACAATTTACTGAAAATATTGGTAGAGCAATATCGGGTTTGGCAATAGAATTTCTTATCTTTGAACTTACTGAAAGTCCGTTGTTAATGGGGATTCTCGCAATAATATGGTTACTCCCTTTTGTCATATTAGCACCAATAGCTGGAGCATTAGCTGACCGCTATGATCAGCGAAAACTTATGTTTTACTCCAACATTGTGAGTGCTATTGCATCAATAGGTTATGTGATTATTTATCTCTTCAATGAACAGCTAACACAAATACAATATGCGGTTGGGCAACCTATTCTAAATTACATTAATGTAGCTGGACAACCCGTACCAAATTATCTTCACGTTCTTTGGCCTTTATTCGTTCTTTGTTTTATAAATTCCTCATCTGCAGCATTCTTCTTCCCTTCAAGAAATGCTTATACCCGGTTAATTGTTAAGAAAAAGAATCTACTAGTAGCTAATTCTGTAGGATCTTCTGTTTTTCAAGTCGCAACAATTATTGGATTTGTTCTTGCGGGATTATTAGCAGCTAAAAGTTATTTGCTGAGCTTCATAGTTAATTCATCAACTTTCGCCGTATCAGGTGTTTTAATAGGAGTCATTTTCTTCATAGGTAGGAAGCCTCCTGAGATAGCAAGAGAGAAAAGTAAGAGCATTAAACAGGAATTGCAACGCTTTGGGGAAGATATTGCTGTTGGGTATCGAACAATTCGCAAGCATCCAAAAATATCTTATATGCTCGTAGTTTTCTCTTTCCTTACATTTTCATTTGGAGCTATTAGTGTTCTTTTCATTGTAATTCTTCAAGGTGAGATGGGATTAGGGCAAACGTGGTATGGTATATTGCAAGCCTTAATGGGAACTTCTGGAATTATTACAGCTGTAATCCTTATGAGAATAGGGAGAATAAAACGTAAAATACTACTTCTAAATATCACTTTTAGTGCTGTAACGGTATCTATGTACATTTTCGCAGTAGTAAGAGACCTCTATGTAATGGCAATCATAATGTTTAGTTATGGGGTTATGTCGGTATGTATAAATGTACCTTCCACAACGCTAATTCAAGAATCAGTACCTTATGAATTACAAGGAAGAGTTTTTGGAACTCAGCAATTATTGCAAAATCTTGCACAACTAATAGGAATGGGAATAGTGGCTCTTATTGCAGAATATGTTTTGCCAATGTATGTGCTGCTAGGAAGCTCAGGAATCCTCACAATTGCAATTATTATTGGTCTTATCTATTCTGGAAAGAAGGGATTGATGGGATCAGACTATTCTGAAGAGATCCCGTCAGATAAGTTTCTGAAAGAAAAAACGGAAAGTACACTATAAAGTGAAGTTGTTACAAATTCTTCTTTAGAATCAATGTAGAACCTGAGAAATAAAAACTAATGTGGCACCTGTTCTATAGGGGTCTGTGTAGCTATGCTTAATCTATAATTGAGTAATTGATTAAAAAAAAAGAAAAGAAGTTAAATTAGTACAAACAATTTATGTAGATTCCCATCATATTCTTGTGGGACCATCACACCAAATTCATATGAAAAGTATGTTAAAGTATAGACGAAGGCTTCTTCCATTGTTGTCTTAGGATTGGATTCAAAATGATCAACTAGAGTAAATTCTAAGAAATAGTAAGTCCACAGACCATTATTGAATTCATATGCATCCCAGCCCATTCCTTGTTCAGCACAAGCTGCACCAAACCAAATATGTTCAGAATTAGTCATAGCCATTAACTCAGGTCCAAAACCTCCTGCAAAGCAATGGTCAATGAAAACAAATATTTGTTCAGCAACCGCTAATTCTAGTATAGCAGCCAATTCATAATCCCAAAATCGTCCGTCCTCACCGTTTTCACCAGCTCCATAATCCCAAGCGCAGATAAGGCTTTCTCCAACTTTAGCTCTTGATCCATGACCTGATGTTACATAAGATATCACATCGTCTTCACCGGCATTTGCTACAACATAATTTAGTGCTTTTTTTATGTTATATTCAGAAGCTGTGTCATTAAATTGATAGAATTCGTTTGAATGGTCGCCTAGAACAATAATATGTTCGTATCCTAGTCCAACAAAGTAGTTATACCAATCATTTGCATCTTCATCGCAGAAACGAAGATCGCTTATAGCCTTATAGTCACTGATACCAACGATAACAGCCCAGTGCTCAGATCTAACACGAGAAGGAGCTTCAGGGTTAAAGGTCAGATCTACAGAGTTAAGAGAAATTACCTCGGGTTCAGTGTTAGTTCCAATTTCTGTTCTTGCAATGCTTGTAGGAATAAACACTCCGACAAACAAGCTAGATATAAAAATGAGGGAAACAAGGTAGAATTTTGAATGTTTCATATTTTCACCTTTTATTGTTTAGTACAATAAAACTAAATCAATAAAATATCATACTTGTGCTTTAAAATTTTAAAGTAGGAAAGGAAAAACAGTAGAACAGTAACAGCATATTAGCTGTTAAGATTAGCTGAAATTTGTATTTTGAACAATTTTTTAATGATAAGAGCAAGAGTGTGGGTAGGATAGAAAGAAATGAGTGAAAAGTGGGCAGCTAAGAATATACCTAATCTGTCTGGGAAGGTTTTCACCGTCACTGGTGCAAATAGTGGTATTGGTTTTGAAACTGCAAAAGAATTTGCACGAAAGGGGGTGAAAAACATTTTAGCTAGTCGAAATTTAGATAAGGCAGAGAAAGCCTCAGTAAAAATTGAAAAAGAAATCCCTGACACAGCTGTTGAAATAATGCTGTTTGACCTAGCAAGCTTGGATTCCATAAATAGCTTTGCTACAGAATTCAAGAAGAAATATGATCATCTAGATGTGCTTGTGAACAATGCTGGAATAATGATGGTTCCTTATCAAAAAACAGCTCTTTCCTTTTTATAATAAGTTTCATCAGAACATCAATCTACAAACCTTGTATCGAGTTAAGCACCACGGACACCTTTATAGAAGAAATGAAAGTGGGATTAAGGTCGTGGTGGACCTAATTTCACCTATTCTCTCATTGCATCGACTGAAGGTTGCATTAGTATATTGACGTGTTCTAACCAAGTTATTCCAGCAGCAATTAAAGGTTGTACAATTTCAATTCTTTCATCAAGAGGGAAAAAACAGAAAAGCAAATAAGATACAAAATTATAGTAAATGTGGTATATAACGTGAAAAATGAAGATTATGATTATAACAATCCTTTCAATATCGTTGAGAAGATTAAGCCTGAGCTTGAGAACAGAGGAGTGGGAATCAAAGACATCCAATATGATAAAAACGTATTTGGAAGTTGGATTATTAAATTTTCAATGGATGGTTCCGAATATCGATTTCATTGGGATGGTAAAAACAGCTGGTTAATGTTAGAAGTTATTGTGATGAAGAAGGGTCATGATGATTGGGAAGATTTAGAGTTATTCAAACACAACCAAGGGGCAAGAACAAAGAAGGCTGAAATGGAACGAGAGAGATACATCATAGAAAAAATGCTTGTAGCTTTGGACAAACTAAAGCAGGAATAGTAAAGATATTGGAGTTACTGCAAGTCTTATTCAATGAAGATCTTCCGAATTTTTACCTTATTAAGAATTTTCTGAGTTCGTTCTGGAAAAATAACTGTTTTCAGAGAATAAGTCGCATCTTTAGTAATGATTTTAAATACAGTAGAACCTTCCCCCCCTTCCTAAAAAAGAGATTTACTCGATTTCCTTTCCAAATTTTTTAAAGAGGTTAGGAGTAGGTTTTTTACTGTATCCGGATTTACTTCTCTAAATCTCTTTAAGAAATTTCACAAAAAGAGTTAAATTCATTTGAGACAAAAGATATATAGACTTAATCTTCGATATACAATTAGCACAAAAGGAGAGCATAAACAGATGGGGAGAAAAGTATTAAAAAACAAACCATTGATAGAAGTTATCTTCGAAATGCGTTGGGAGCTTGAAGAAAAAGCTCCAAATATTTTTGTTGATCCCCACCATAAATTGTTGTTAGGAAGGTTTTATGAGAGGTTAGGAGAGATTTATCCATACCATGAAGAATTGTCAACTGCATCAGTACCAGACGAAATCTCATATTATATTACTAAACAAAGACTAAGGTCTGCTGAAAATGACTGGCCGCTTATCCAAATAGGTCCAGGTATCATCACTCTTAATGAAACAACAAAATACAAATGGGAAGATTTTAGAGAAAGAATATCTCAAATGTTAAAAACTTTTTTGGAGAGTTATCCAAATAGTGAAAAACTGATTTTTAACAAACTTTTACTAAGATATATAGATGGAATTGAATTTAATTATGAAAAAAATAATATTCTTGATTTCTTAGCAGAAAAAATGAAAACAAACATCAATTTACACAATAAATTATTTGAAAAAACTGGAGTCATAAATGCTCCCGAAAATGTAGACTTACGTTTTTCATTTCCTTCAGAAACGCCTAAAGGACTAGTACAGGTACGATTTGCGAAAGGTAAGAAGGAAGAAAAAGATTTCTTAATGTGGGAAACTATGGTACATTCCTTTGACGATGATGTTAGAAGCAGTAAAGAAGAAATAATGAAATGGGTAGATGAATCTCACGATTTATCTGGTGATTGGTTTTTCAAGATTATAGAAGGAGAATTGGAAGAGAGGTTTAAATAACATGTCCGAAACAATAATACTACAAAAAATGGATTTTGAATCAAGCGAATCTTCAGAAGACATTATAATTCCTGAAGACATATCCTCAGGTAGGTTAAACAATGTAAAAGCGTTATTAGTCAGATTATTTGTAAACAAATATCTCCTACAAAAATATAAACAACAATATTATTCAACAAAAAAAGTGCTTCAGTGGATTGATTTCAACTCATCTACAATAAGCCCATCAAAAATAGACACAGAAATAAAATCATCGAATGAATATCTGGAAGACAATAGTATAGATACCAAAGTTATAATTGAGCAAGATATTCATGTAGAAGTACCACCAGAAAGTGAATATGTTATCGAAGTTGATTCGATTGAATTTGAAAAGGGAGAACCAGTAATTATTGATCAAGAATAAGGTTAACTTGGAGTAAAGGTTATGTCAGAATATCCATGGTATGAAAAAGTATCTGATTCAGGAAATATCCTTCAAGGTGATATAATAAATTCGTGTCCGATATATATACCTCCTGCAAAGAGTGAGATAAAGAAGAAAAAGATAAAAATCAAAGCAAGACTATATACCACTATTGTCATGAGTCAATCTTGTGATTTAGAATATGGAAGGATTAAACTTGTTCTTGTATGTCCAATACATAATTTATCCTTGTTTGGAGAAAAAAGCACCAATTTTGCTAGCGATAAAGGAAAAGAAAATCTTAGAAGAGGAAACAATCCAGGATATCATCTCTTAGATGAATGTGGGATTAAAGATTTCGAATTTGAATTAAAAGTAGTTGATTTTCGAAGTGTTTACGGCGTTCCCATAGAAACCTTATTTGAAAGAATAAAAGAGGAAAAAGAAAGAATAAGGCTATTACCTCCTTATAGGGAGCATTTATCACAAGCATTTGCAAGGTTTTTTATGAGGGTTGGATTACCATCAAACATACCTCCTTTTTCTGATAAGGTTTGAATAGTATTGATAATTAACAAAGTTTTGCAAAACATTGTAAGCAACAGTACATTTCATTATATTCTAATAAGGACGTCCTTACAAGAAGATACCTTATTAGAAATAAGCTTTGCTTTTTACTAAAAATAGGTGAAATATAAGAGGAATGTAAAGAGAGAAGAAAAAAAATGTTTTGTTCGATTTGGAATGGAGCTATCTATCGAAATAATTTACGCAATTACTAGAATAATCCACCTCCACCTCCTCCACCACCTACAGTAGGGATACTATTGTAATCATTAGGATCAGAAGGATCATATGGAAAGGGTGGAAATAGTTCATAATAATCCGTATATCCATCCCCATCAGTATCTATGTTCAGAAGATCTGTATCGTAGATATTGTACTCATCTGCATCCGATAGTCCATCATTGTCTGAATCTGCATCGTAAGGATTTGAACCTGCAATATGCTCTTTATAATTCACTAAACCATCCTGGTCTGGATCGCCATCTTTGTCTGCGGAACTAAGAGGATTAAAAGAATAAGTTATTTCCCAGCCATCAATCATTGTATCGCCATCAGTATCAGCACATAGGGGGTCTGTTCCATAGGTATTCACCTCAGCACCATCTGATAACCCATCACCATCAGTATCTGAATCTAAGCGATCTGTACCTAGCAACATCTCCTCTTTATCATACAAACCATCATTATCGGTGTCAGAAGGAGTGTAAGATTCCGCACATAACACGGCTAGATCTGCGTCTATCAGTCCATAACCATTATAATTATCATGTCCTGTTGTACCTAAATCTTCAACGGTTTCAATCAGAATTTCCTTTATATCATAAGGAGAAAGGAGTGGTTTGACATCGAGTAGAAGTGCACAAACACCAGCGACCATAGGACAAGCCATGGAAGTACCGGTTAGGTACTGATATAAACCATCTGTTCTTGTACTACAAATATCTTTACCAGGAGCCATGAAATCCAATTCTGGACCACGATCGCTGTTACTCCACCTAGAGACACTAGATGGGTGATTATTATCTGGATCTTCAGTATCCGCTTCCAAACAACCAACAGCTATCGAATTTGAACATGCTGCAGGATAGTCAATTGAGGGATCATAATCATACGCCAGAGGGAGTATTTCCCAACAATAATGGTTGCCAGCTGCACAAACTACCACAATTCCTCTTTCTACAGCTCTATTCACTGCTTCATCTAAAACACTACGATCTGAAGTAACCATATTATCTTGTTCAAAACCTAAACTTATACTAAGTATATCTAGCTCTACTTCGATTGCTTTGTCAATCCCTTCTATAACATGATCTATTCCTGAAATAGCGACAGCTTCAGATTCATATAACATAGGTATCTTAATAGCATACAAACTAGCTTCAGGAGCAACGCCTATCACACCTAAACCATTATCTTCTGCGACTATAATCCCCGCAGAATGAGTTCCATGGCTTTTAGTAAATTCATTATGAATATCATCTAAATCAATCAGTTCTGATGAATCTGTCATCGTGTTATACCCACCAATGAAGTTGTCATCCAAATCCTCATGGTCATAATCAATTCCACTATCAATTATGCCTACTTTTACTCCATATCCAGTATATCCTGTTGTCACATCTGTTGCATCTTCAATTCCTCCCCAAACCTTCTCAGCATTGATCCAATCTATACCCCACGTAAGTAAATCATCTGTAGGTGAGGGCATTGAGTAAAAGCTTTCAGTGGTAATATCAAGAGGAACAGAACTTAGATAGACTTTAGAATTTTTTTGAATAGCATCAACAAACCACGCGTTTCTTAAATAAGAATATAATCTAGGGGGAATTTTTCCTGCAAAACCA
>JAUWPI010000018.1 GCA_030611665.1 Candidatus Heimdallarchaeota archaeon
AGCTCCTTCAATAAAGATTTTCTCTAATTCTCCTCTTTGCATTTCTTGAGCTACTCTCTCTCCTAATGATAACATTGCTGCAGTCATAGCTGCCAATCTAGCTTCTTCAATTTCTTGAGGTAGCACTGATGCTATTGGTAATCCTTCTATTGATACAATCGCTGCACTTTCAATTTCTGGAACTTTTATCTTCAAATCAGTTAATGTAGTCTTCAATTCGCTTGTTTTATTCTCAAAAGTTATTCCGAATGCCATTTGGATTACCTATTTAATACTGGTCTTATTACAATTATAAATGCAACTATTACCGGTACGTTCTTCTCAACATTACTTTTAAATTTATTTGGTTGGGCAAAACATGCTTCTTCATACAATTTAGAGTTTTGTTACAATTGTTGAGACACAAAATCCCTTCTTTCTGCCTCTGTAGGTAGTTTCTTGAATATTTACAATTTTCTATGTATTTTTTCAATTTTTTCTCCAAGAACTGAAGTAAAAGAGATAATTCAAAATTTATACTAAAATCAGTTTCACTGTTTTTTCAATATATTCCTCAATTCTTTCCTCGACTGATTTAACTAAGGCGGTTACTTTCTCTTCGATTTCTTCTTTTTCTCTCTCTAGCGATAAAGTGATTCTCTGTCGATCTATTGTGTAATTATTTATTTCTTCATTCAATTTTTTGATTCTTACGTCCATCTTAAGTTCAGAGAACTTTCTGTTTATGGCTTCACTTTGGTTTATAAAGAATTTAGCTTTTTGTTGACTCTCATCTAAGCCATCGTTTAATATTTCTTCTATGTTTTCATAAGCTCTCTTCAGTTTCTCTTTTTTCATCTGAACAGCTGGACTAGCGCTTACTTCCTTAAGTATTCTTAGAGTGGCTTTTATACCTCTGTACCCGTCACCCTCTTTTACTAAAGTAGTCAAAGGATCTTTAATGAGTGATTTCATTATATCTTTATCATACTCATCAAGTTCTACTTTCTTAGATTCTGCAGCTTTTAGAACTTTGCTGCTTAGTTTTTTAATCTCTGAAATCTTATTTGAAATCAAGATTTCTATATGATCTAGCTCTTTTTTGTTTTTCACCAATTGAAGATATCCTGGATGATTTTTTAATTCATCTAATTCTTTCTGTTTCTTATCGACTATATTGGTAATTTTAGTAATATCATCCTCGTGAGAATTAATTTCTGTAACAATTTCCTTCTTGCGTTCAACAAAGTCAATAAGAATTTCTATATCATCAGCAACTTTTTCGTATTTCACAATTTCAGAATACGATACTAATGTTTTGTTTTCAAAAACATAAACATCTTCTTTAACACGTGTAAGAGCTCTGTCAAGATTCTTCACATTATTCTTGTACGATCGATCTCTTTTCAACCACGACAAATATTTTGCCAAAAGATTGGTGTACGTGTTTATCCTATTTTTAAAATCCCTATTTAGAGCATCTAATATGTTGTAAGTAACAGTGTCTGGTGATTCAAGATCTTCAAACATCTCAAGCGTCTTATTATATATTGTAGTCGCATAATTCTGGTAAACGTCAGGATCTTTTAGATCTGAATAATCAAATCTATGAGCAGCAGTTTTAAGCTCTTCAACGCGGTCTAATATTGACCTAACTTGTTTAATTGCTGTGTGCCTGTATTTTGAAACAGATGATGATATGCGATTATTGAACCAATCCAAAGTATCTTCCAAAGATTTGTTTTCAGACATTAACGTCAACCTTCTATTAGTTTTTGAAAATATACCATTATAATATTTTTCATTCAAGAAAAAAAACTAATAAATGAATACAAACTTTTTGGTGAAACGAATGGTAAACGCTTAATTTTCTGAGATTCATACAAAAAAAACATAAAGCAGTCAAAGTAAAATCAAATCATATACAAATGACTCTATTCAAATTTCACTGTTATGGGCATAAAAATGTTAGTTCCAATCATGGAACTACTATAGAATTTACTACAGAATCTGATCTATCAACTAAGGGTAATTGTATTTTGGCAGTAAACTCAACATGTAGTTTGAGAAATCTGCCTGATAATCTAAAAGAGAAAATGAAAATAGATGGACAAACGATTACTGTGATATTAGAAGTAGGTCATCTACAAGAGAAAATAGCTGGGTATGGTAATTCAAAATTATCTTTTACAGATGAAAATGCCTTAATTATACGAAAAAGCTCGTTTGTCTGTTCTCGGACATTAATGATTAATTCTAACAAAGCTGCTTGTGATATATCACGGGATATTGTCATCTCTTTAACAAACCCAAATAATGTTCTGACTGTAATAATTCAAGTCGATTGAGGAATAACAACTACTTCTAAACAAGCATGAATCTCTCTTGGCGCACTTTCTCTTACTTTATGAAAATCGATTATTTCCTTGATTTCCCAATCAAATTTCGCCAGCTCTTGTTTTAAATTACTCACTACTTTATCTTTTCCATCCTCAATCGCAACAAACTGGTAGAAGTGAATTATTCCTCCCGGTTTTAGAATCTGGCACACTACATCTATATAGTCTTGAGAGTAACTTGGAAGGTTCATAATTATCCTATCAGCTTTTGGTAGAGAGCTCGCAAGTTCTCTACAGTCTCCATGAAGTGGTTTGATAAGTCCCTTTAATTTATTCAGCAACAAGGATTTTTTCAGACATTCAATGGCTTTCTGGTTTATATCTATAGCATATATTGTTGAATTATGTTTTCGAGCAATATGTAAGGGAAAGGGACCTACACCAGTAAAAAGATCAATTATTACTTCACCTTCTTTTATTAAATCAGCTACGCGTTTATGTTCGTGAACCAACCTGGGGCTGAAATAAGTCTCACAAGCATCTACAAAAATAGTCACACCATGTTCAAGATGGATAGTTTCGCATGTTTTTTCTCCTGCTATGAGTTCTAGCCCTCTAATCCTTAATTGACCAGAAACAGCTGAAGTTTTTCGGTATACAGTTTTGAGTGATGGAAATAATGAATGTAGTGCTTCTCCAATTTTTATCTTATATTCCATTACTTCTTCAGCGATATCTACAACAGCTATCTCTCCAATTACATCATACGCTTTAGGTAAGAATTCATGCAAGTTCTCAGGAATATGTCTAGAAGATGCTTCATAGAGATTTTTTGGTTGAATATCTTTTTGAGTAAATCTATAACTATTCAACTCATATCCTTTTATGGTGGTTGAAGAAAGTAGTAGTTTTCTTGCTTCATCTTTGGAGAGTATTAAAGGAATTATTAAGTGATTTTCATCCCGCATAAAATCTAAAGAAGTATCAATGACACCATGTGATAGAAGTGTTTTCCTTAAAGTTTCAGCATTTTTGAAACGTATTTTAACTCCAATAGACTCTATTTGCATTGACCTATACCAATAAAGAAAGCTTTTAAGACTTATTTTTCCATACAGAAGATGTGCTGTGATTTAACTTAGTGAAAACAAGGTGCCCCAATTGATAAAAGCTATACTTGTACTGAAGACAAATGGATCTTGTAGATATTATCGGATCTATGATGAAGAATGGGGTAAAGAAGAGAAAAATGTGGAAGTTGTAAGTTATATCACAGCAGTGACTTCAATTATTGGTGAGTTTGGAGAAAAATCCCCCGAACTTATTGAATTTGGTGATAATGAGATTGTTTGTGAAGCAAAGGGAGAATATATCTTAACAATTGTCAAAAATAAAGGAAAATTCGATAGACTGGCTGATAGAGTTAAGAAGAATTTCAGAGATAATTTTAAACCACTTCAACGAATCACTGAAAATCCTTTCTGGATTGAGGATGATGATTTTCTAGCAAAGGAAAGAGACGGCATATACAAATTTATGAGAAACCTGAATCTTATAATAAACGTTAGAACCCATCAAAATGGCACAGAAAGGAAAAATGTAATTGAAGATCCGTATAAAGATAAACCGCTAGTTATAAGAGACGTAGATTTATTGATAACTATAGAAACAGGTCAGCCGGTATTCCTAATGCTAACACTTACCTTACCGTATGACGCAACTCTTTTCACAGCTTTCATGTCAGCAATTTTAGATTTAGGGACCGCCATCGGATTGGGAGAATTAAATAAGATTGAAAGTAATAACCTAGTATTGTACGTAAGAAAGATAGGAAAGGCTTTTGCTGTAGTAATAACTCGAAATAAGGAAAACAGAATAGCATACAAACGATTCACAGAATTTGTTGCTGATCTATGTGATAATTGGTTGAATAAGGAAGGAATCGAAATAGATGAAGCATTCCAAGTATTTGAGGAAAGAACTCAATTTGAACAAATTCTGAAACTGATTATTGACACTGAGACCTGGGAGAAACACATGATAAAAGAGTGGGAGAGGGAATACACTCAATTAAGAACAATAGAACAAGAACTTCGGTCATCGTTAACTTAACCACTATTTTTTTGGCGTTCTCTTCTTTTTGATTATTTTAAACCATATCAAAGTTAACGTAGCTACAAAAATAACTGAGCCACCTACAGACAAACCAACAACAAGTCCTTTACTTAGAAATACATTGAAAGTTAAAATGTCACTTGAATCATCAAATTCAGTCTCATTTGAAAGATGTCCTGACTCATCCATCACAACGATTTCAACTGTATGTTCTCCAATAGATAGATCTTCTAGAACATAGCTAACTGTTAAGGGCTTCCAATATTTTGGAAAAGTAATCTCCTCTTCCTTTTTAATTTTATTATCAAGAATTATCTTGTAAGAACCATCAAATTCAGTTTTTGACCGAAAATTATACCATATGTCCCATTCGACTAATCTTTCTGTTTCAGACATGCTTTGGATTCTTGGTTTTGAAACAAAAGGAGCAAACCTTATTCGTTCAACTCTATAAGCACCAAATGTCTCCGATCCATCAGGGGCAAATGAAAGGTTCCAAGCTACATTACCTTCATCTGTAACTTCTACAATTCTCGCACCTAAATCGGTATTAGGATGACCGTGTGTACCAAAAACCCCCAGACGATTATTATTAGGAAGTTTATCTGCATCACCCCACCAACCAGAATAGTATTCGGTTGGTGCAATCCACTCCCATGAAACATTTGCAGTCATTGTCTCTATATTGATTTTAATCTCCATTATTCTAGAATGAAAATTGGTTGCATCTGTCTGATTGTGTAAATCATTATCGAAATAAATGAAAGTATCATTAGATATTTTTTCCAATGCATGACCATGGTAGAAGAGTATATCTTTTTTCATACCTTGTAAGTCATACATTATAAAATCACCATACTCTCCAAGAGCCCAAATTATTTTCCCCGTTTTATGATTTATTTTATAGAAAGTATTTATATTTCTCAAGTTAAGATAGATTGAATCATCATCTTCATCATAAAAAACAGTATTTGAGTGAGTTACATCAGCTATTCCAGATTCCATATCAGAAAATGGACACCATTGAGAAATATAAACAAAATCCATTGTATCTTTTTCCCAAATAATTTCGGCGTTTTGATTATATTCGACGATTTTATCGAAAAGATATTTTGTACCATTAATCTCGATTACATAGCATTTGAGAGTGAAATAAGTGTTGTTTGCATAATTCATCTCATAATCGTGATGACCATAGAAGCCTAAAGTGGTGGTTATATTAGTATAAATATTCCATAGGTTAGCACCATTTCCATCTCCATATAAAATGGTAGTGGAGTTGATAAATTCAGCAGCAAAATTAGCCAGAGCTCCTTCTGTATACAATTCTCGTTTTAAGTAAAGATTGCCGTCCAAGTCAGAAATTACAAGAGTACGATTGATAATTTCATAATCAGCACTAGATTTTCTCTCAAAAATAAAGAGGTTATACCCCTCAAATCTTTCAGACTGTATGTTTTGATCTAAATTAACACCATAATGATTTTGAATTGCAGTATTATTCGAAAATACTGCTAAATTAGGTAATATAAGAAGAATAAAAATAAGCAATATAAATCGTTTGAATAGCTTAGGTGACATTTTATTGTTGAAATATTATACTTTCCTAACCATAAGAATTGTGGTGTTCTTATCCTTTTTTAAATTTCTAAAAGAAACAATGTTCTTCTTAAGATTTGGAAAAAAATAAACGTGGCGAGCCTGGGCGGATTTGAACCGCCGACCGACGGATTAAGAGTCCGCTGCTCTGCCTAACTGAGCCACAGGCCCAATATTTCTCGCCGTTTCCTCTATTTTTGTATTTTTAATAAAACTTTCGTTTACAATCCATTTCTTTTTGTCCTTGAGAACCTTTTTTAAATAAGTGTGAGTGATTTCTTTCATGGATTCTACAGAAAAAACTTCTACTAATACTAAAACAGCTCTTTATCTAGGAGCGTTTTTAATCAGCCTTGTTGGTGGTATGCTTTTCTTTTTTGTTGAATTTGGTTAGTGGCAAGGTGCATATTCTTGGGGCTATGATTTTGCTCTTTATGGAGAATTCGTTCCTTGGTTTGGCAAAACCATTCTTGTCTTACTTGGACTTGTTTATCTCTTTGTAGCCTTTGTTTCATTGTATAAACTTTATCCATTCTTTAAACTCCCCAAAGATTTTGAGAATACTCTAGAAATTTCCGCTATTATTGCTGCTATAACCGTTGTGGGTCTAACTGTCATTGTTGCAATTATTTTTGCTATTATGGTAAGTGAAGCAACAGATTGGGATTTTGGAACAACCTTCTATACAGGCCTCTTAGGCGGAATTGTAACAACAGCACTTCTCTGGTTTGCTAGAAAAATTGAACCTGCTGAATAAATTGAATGAAGAAAGTTGTAGACACCTTCTCTTTTTTTCTTCATGGATTATGGAAGAAGTTTCTTAAATTACTGGGTAAAACATATATAACAATACATTTTTCTTGATAATATGAAAATTGACAAGGATTCCTTCCGAATTGTGATTACTGGAGGTTCAAGTGGTATCGGTGAAGCCACTGCTTTTGAAATGGCTAAAGGAGGCCATCGTTTCTATTTAACTGGACGAAACGAGATAAGGCTCCAAAAGATAGTTGCTGAACTTCATTCCTTAGGTTGTGAAGCTTATTATGGTGTTGGAGATGTTTCTGATGAGACAAGTGCTAGATTGATGTTTGATGAAATCAATCAAAAACTCGGAGGTGTGGACGTTTTATTTGCAAATGCAGGTGTTGGGCATTTTGGAAATCTTGAAGATCTAACTCTTGAACAATATGATGAGCAATTTAATACAAATGTTAGGGGAGTTTTTATTTGGATTAACATGGTTTTGCCACTGATGAAAGCACAGAATAGTGGGCAAATAATTGTTACTTCATCAAACCTAGGGTTGAAAACAGCTGCTCGTTGTTCTCTTTATGCAGCTACTAAGCATGCTGTTCAAGCGATGGTTTGGTGCCTTCGAGAAGAATTAAAAGGAACTGGTGTTAAAGCTGCTACAATTAATCCTGGTTCAGTAGATACTCCATGGTTTGATGGAAAAGATGTTGTTAGATCTAAAATGCTCTCTTCAGCAGATGTTGCTGCTACTGTCCGATTGATTATTGATCAAAACGAAACAAGTGATATTGATCATATCCTTCTTACACCAGGAAGAAAATAATTGATTTGATTCTTCACTTTATACAGCATATACTTTCAATAACAGTACTTCTCTAGCTAAAGATTGGAAGCATCTTTTTACTCCAATACCCTCTACTGCAATTGTTTCATATATTGGAATGTTTGTGCCTAAGTCTAAAGCATCTACCAATTCCCTTTTGTCCATTGCATCGGGAGCATCTCTCTTATTTAATGCAATAACGATTGGGATCTCTCCTCCAATCTTGTCTCCCATCTCCTTCTTCAATTCTTCTGCAGATTCTATATTATCAGCTAACATAGCTCTTGATGAATCTGCAACAAATAATAATCCATCTACACCTTTCAAAACTAGAGATCTTTGGTGTCTGTGTCTTCTTTGCCCAGCAACTGTGTATATGTCTAGAATAACAGAAGATGTTGCCATAAATGGGCTAAAATCAAAGTAAATTGTCCTTCCTGAAGGATCTTCAATGCTATTTAAACCCCCCTTCTTTATCCCAGTAACATCAGTATGTAGTCTTCTAAGTAATGTGGTCTTTCCGGAAAGGCTTGGTCCAACAAAAACCAGCTTAAAATGCATTTTTCCCGAAGCGTCTTTTCTCATCTTACTTTGGCCTCATCACATATGTTGCGTGTTAGTATGGCATCTGGGTTATTTCTTCTTTATTTCCTTTTTTCTCGTAACACTATCAATACATACTCATTTTCAGGTGCAACTAAAATTTCACCATGACTTGTATCTAGTGTGAAGAAGTTTAAGTGACCTTCTTCTAGTTCTGTTACTACTGCTTTGGCACGGCCTACTAGTGAAGCAACAAGAGCAGAAACGTTTTCTCTCATTTCCATACTAAGGTTTTGTGTGCTTGATATTGGTAAACCATCATTACTAGTAATTATCACTCCTCTAACTCCGGGATGTGATTCGAGAGATTTAAGCGTCTCTTCAAATTGTTTTTGTGATATCATTCTATAAACTCCTTTAATGCAGCTATCTTTTCGGTATCTTCTTTTTATAACTTATTAAGGCTGTTATATATTTAGGACATTGTGTTTTTAAAAACTTATGATAGTTTCTGCAATATCTAGGAAACACATTCATTTTTTACCATTTTGATTGTGGACATGACATTAGGAAGTTTTACATCACTATTTTTCAATAAGATTTAATTAAAGATGCCCGTATAGTTTACATACTAAGAACAATTACAATCGTGTTGTTAAACAATGTCAGAGAATAAGGCATCACAAGAAAAGATTAAAGTTCTTTCAAGATTGAGATATCACAAGGTTGGGTTAACCGAGAGAATGAAACAAGCATTTCTAAATGTTCCTCGCGAAGAATTTGTTCTTCAAAAACATAGAGAAAGCGCTTATGTTGATACTCCTCTACCTATTCTAGCGGGACAAACTATTAGTGCTATTCATATGGTTATGATTTATGTTTCTCCTCTCTGCACTGATCCCCAAATTGGAGATAAGGTACTTGAAATAGGTGCTGGGAGTGGGTATAATGCAGCTATGTTTGCAGAAATGGTTGCTCCAGAGGGCTGTGAAAATCCAGGACATGTTTATGCCATAGAGATTGTACCTAAACTTGTTGAGTTTGCAAAAGAAAACATCGATAGAACAGGTTATTCAGATAGAGTTACTATCCTTGGAGGTGATGGAGGGATTGGTCTTCCTGAAAATGCTCCTTATGAAATTGTTTCTATCGCAGCTGCAAGTAAAAAGATTCCTCCTCCTCTTCTTGAGCAAGTTGCCATTGGTGGAAAAATGGTTTTACCAGTTGGTAGAAGTTTCTATCAAGAGCTTATTCTAATAACAAAGGAAAAAGATGGAAGTTTCTCTGAAAAGAATCTCGGAGGAGTTGCTTTCGTCCCCCTCACAGGAAAATATGGGTAATTTCATTAATCGAAAACAAGTTTTTAAATCTTAAAATATAATTGTCATCGCTAGGTTGTTAACATATGGGTGTAAAAAAAATCAGTGATTTGTTCAAAGGAACTCCGGTTGAGCTAGAACAATTAAGACAAAAGAAACTAGCTGTTGATGCGTTAAATATTATTTATCAGTTCTTGGCTTCAATTAGAGGATATGATGGTAGCCTTCTTTCTGATTCAGAAGGTTTTGTAACAAGTCATTTAACAGGACTTCTCTATAGAAATGCTCGGCTCTTAGAAATGGGAATTCAACTTTCTTATGTATTTGACGGTAAACCTTCCAAGCTAAAACGAGAAGAAATAAAGAGAAGAGCTGAAGTTAAGCGCAAAGCAAGAGAAGAGTTGGAGGAAGCTTTGGAAAGAGGAGATATGGAACGGGCTAAAACTGTAGCACAACGAACTAGTGTTGTTACTTCATCAATGATTGACGATAGCAAGAAGCTGTTGAGACTAATGGGTATTCCTGTTATCGAAGCTCCAACAGAAGGGGAAGCTCAAGCAGCATATTTAGTTCAGAAGAAGAAAGTTTGGGCTGTAGCTTCTCAAGATTATGATAGTTTACTATTTGGATCTCCCATACTTGTAAGAAATCTAACTCTCTCAGGAAGAAGGAAATTACCAAGATCAAATCGATATATTACTGTAAATGTAGAGGTTTATCACCAACATGAATTGCTTCAAGCTTTGAAGCTGACCAAAGAACAGTTAGTTGATATGTCCATACTAATAGGAACCGATTTCAATCCAGATGGTGTGAAAGGAATAGGACCAAAAACTGCCTATAAATTTATAACTAAACACGGAAGATTGGAAGATGTTATTTCTAATGAAGAATCAGTTGTTCTTGATGTAGATATTGATGCTATCCGTGATATTTTCTTAGATCCTGAAATTAACGAAGACTACACTCTTGATTTCAAACCAATTGATGTAGAGGGTGTTACTGAATTCCTGTGTGAAGAACGTAGTTTCAATAAAGACCGCGTAGTAGGCACTTTGAACAAAGCTAGAAAAGGGCAAGATTCTGCTCTTAAGCAGAAAAGTTTAGATGCTTTCTTTAGTTAAGGTTTTTAATGTTCATTTCATTCAATTCTTTTATCAAACTAGGTTCAAATAGAAATTTGTCAAAAGCGGAGCTTTCTCAAATATTAGACTCCCTAAGGATTGAACAAGTCAAATATCAAGATTGGAAAGATTATATTCTCTTGAATTTAGGGAAAAATGCTCAGAAGAAACTTGTAAAAAAGCTAGAACAAACAGGGAGCATAATCAAATTTGGTAATATTGAGTTCAAAGTTGGGGTTTCTGAAAAAAAAGAATTGAATGATAACCTAGTGAAAATTATTGATGGAATATTCATAAAATATCTCCCTAAGCGACAAAGGCAATTGAAATTGTCATTAAACATTCGAACCAATGATGAAACTCAAAAGTCAGAATTAAGTAAAGAAATGAGGAAAATCATACGTAATATTTCTCAAGAAAAGCGCTTACCTGTAAAAGTTCTACCCACGAAAAAAGTGGCTTATGAGCTTACCCCATTTGATTACAATAAAGAGAATCTTCCATCAAGAGGCATTGAACTTAATTTATTTGTTATAAAATCAAAAATCTATTTTGGTCCTACAAGATGGGTAACTAATCCGTTTAAGGACATTAAACAGGATGAAGAACGACCCGTGCGTTTCTTCACCCATGGAACATCAATCAAATTATCTCGTACATTAGTGACATTAGCTAATATCCCGTTTGATGGTATAATGCTAGATCCTTTTTGTGGTACAGGAACAATACTTATTGAGGGTTTAAAGCAAGGATTGAAAGTTATTGGTGTTGATAAAGATCAAAAATGTGTCCGCTCTTCAAAAACAAATCTACATCATTTTTCTGAGAAGCATCCAAGTCGTGAGAAAATGAAAGATAAGTGGAGAGTTCACTTACACGATTCGCGGAAATTAACAGATGCTGTCAAGAAAAGAGTTGATGGTGTTGTTACTGAACCATTTTTGGGCCCTTTTTTCAAACGCTTACCTCAAATTGAGGAAGCACAATTCATAATGAAAAACTTAGAACGACTCTATACTCGAGTTTTAGCAGAATGTAAGAGTTTACTTAAAGATGGTGCTAGAATATTATTTATCATGCCCGAGTACAATTATTCTCTAAAAAGATCTGTTTACCCTAACATCAAATCAATTTGTGAAAAAGTTGGTTTGATATCTCTAGAGGAAAGCAAATTTTTCAATATAAAATTCCCCGTTGAAATAGGTAGAAAACATAATGTAATCGCAAGAAAATTATTTATTTTTAAAAGCAAATAAAATAGGAAGAAGAAGTAAAAAGGTTGAATTAAAACCTTAGTGTTATCTTAAGCGCCCCTTCCTTACAAGCGTCTATACATTCACCACAATTTGTACAAGCCTTATCTGTTATATTCTTGTCGTACGACAGTATTGATACTTGTACTGGACATGCTTTCTCACAATCATTACAACCACTTGTACATCTGTTTTTGTTTATTTTCAATCCCAGAATGCTGAATTTACTAAAGAACCCAAGTATAATTCCTGTTGGACAGAACCATCTGCAGTAGGCTCTTGGATACAAAGTTATCAAAACTAAAACAAATAGTAGTATAGCTAATCGTAAGAAGAATAAGAACTCCCATTGACCTATCTCTGCACCAACAGATTCACCTTGAATTCCCCATTTAAGATAATAATAGAGCGTTGCGAAAATAGTTGATACAGGGTCAATAGTACTGAATGGCATATCTCTTCCTGCTCCCCAAGCAGTTTTTGTGTGAGGATCTGAGTTAGCCCATGAAGCACCGATAATAACTGACATTAATATTATGAAAACAACTAATACTAATCCTACTTTTCCTAAGCTTTTGTTTGTAGGTCTTGAAACCTTTTTCTTTTTAATCGGGATATAACTGAACATATCTTGTGTTGCACCAAAGGGGCATATCCATCCGCATGTGGTTTTTCCGAAAATAGTACCCACAAGAATGAAGATTGAAATTGCAAGATAAGGGAACATTCCAAATGTTACTGCATATTGTAGAGCTTCAAACGCATTCCATACAGTTGAAAAAGGTCCTCCAGTAGGATATTCGATGGGTAATATCACTGCCATTCGACCTAAACCAAAAACTGCACCATTTATCAGTCCAAAACTTATAACTTGGACTAAAATCCTTGTTATTCGTATCCGGTGCTCGCTTATTGGACGAAGAGCTAATGAAATTTTATTCTTTTTTTGTTTTGTTGCCATAGTCATCACTTCAATAAATTAAGTAAATGGTGGTGGTCTTGGAAAACCTGTAGTGTAAGTATCTAGAAAGTCTATAATATTAGCTTCAGTAAATGTTTTAATAGCTGCATAGTGGTCTATCTGGTTTTGTACGATAGCGGTTAATAAGAAAATTAATCCAATAGACAAAAAGAATATCACGTATATCCTGCTTCGAGTGTTCATGATAACTGATGACATCAAAAAAATTACGTATTAAAAACTTTGCTTTGAATATATCTTTAACTCACAAACATCTTGTCTTGGTCAATAAAATCATCTTATTAATGAAATGAGCATAATGCTTCTATCTATCAAAACTCATTTAAAGTTCAAATCTTCTATGTCCATTATGAGTTCAGACAAAATGTGGAAAGTCACACCTTTGAAATCTTGTATATTGACGATTTTAGAAAAAAGGGGTGGAGTACTATTAGAAGGTGATTTGGAAAATCCCCTCAGAGAGATGTACGGCGATTTCAGTGACTCTGAGCTAAATAAGGCACTGATGACTCTTGAAAATCAGGGTTTGATTCACGTTAGCTGGATCTCAAAAACTCGTAGAAGAATACACAAGATGACAAAGGATATGGACTTTTTAGCTGTTGGAGAAGATTAAGAATAGGAAAATCATAATTGTTTTGAATTGTCAAAATCACTTCATAGGTATTAAATACCCAAATCTCCAAATTATCTATGTGAAATGGGGAATAAAACAAACATTATAAAGTCCAAAGTTTAAGAAAAAACAAGCGTAAAAAATGGTCAAGATTGTCTGAGGAGTTAAAATGGCCGATAAAGAAATTACATTAAGAGTTGCTGAAGCAAAGCAACGAGACGTTGGAAGAGGCAAAGTACGTTTAGATAGTATGGCAATGTCAAAAATTAGTGTTTCAACAGGTGACATTGTTGAAATTGTTGGTAAACGTTCTACTACTGCAGTAGCTTGGCCTTCCTACCCTGAAGATTTGAAAAAAGAAATAGTCCGCTGTGATGGTGTAATTAGGAGGAATGCAGGAGTTTCGTTAGGAGATAAAGTTGTTGTCAAAAAAGCAAAGGTAAGTGTTGCTAGACAAGTTACTTTAGCTCCTGAACAAATGTCAGTAAATATTGATTTTAGTTTCGAAAATTTTGTGAAAAGAAAGCTCCTTGGTCAACCACTTTCAAGAAAAGATACAGTCTTAATACCAATTCTTGGTAGAGCAATTCCTTTCAATGTTGTTACTACAGTCCCTTCTGGAATTGTAGTTGTTACTGAAAGCACACAACTCAAAGTAGCTGAAAAACCATTACTTGAAGGAGAAAAAACTGCTCCTAGCATTTCTTATGAAGATATTGGGGGCTTACACCAAGAAATCCTTAAGATTCGAGAAATGGTTGAACTCCCACTTAAGTTCCCACAGCTTTTTGAAAAACTAGGTATTGATCCACCAAAAGGTGTTTTACTTCATGGTCCTCCTGGCTGTGGAAAAACCTTAGTAGCTCGAGCCGTCGCAAATGAATCAGAGGCTCATTTCATTGTTATTAATGGTCCTGAAATTATGTCAAAGTTTTATGGAGAATCGGAACAACGTTTACGAAGTATTTTCAAAGATGCTGAAGACAATTCTCCAAGCATTGTGTTCATTGATGAATTAGATGCAATAGCACCAAAACGTGAAGACGTAACAGGTGAGGTTGAAAGAAGAGTAGTTGCGCAATTATTAGCATTAATGGATGGGTTAATAGCTCGTGGTCAAGTCATTGTTATTGGCGCAACTAATCGTCCTAACGCGGTTGATCCTGCTCTTCGTCGTCCAGGACGTTTTGATCGAGAAATCGAAATACATGTTCCAGATAGAGATAGTAGAGAAGAGATTCTTCTCATCCATACGCGTGGAATGCCTTTAACTCAAGATGTTGATTTGAAAGCATTAGCAAATGTTACCCACGGTTATGTTGGTGCAGATTTGGAAGCTCTAGCTCGTGAGGCTGCAATGAAAACTCTAAGAAGGGTTTTACCTTCTGTTAATCTTGTTGAAGGAAGTATATCTTCTGAAGTTCTAGACCAACTTGAAGTAACACATGATGACTTTTTGTCCGGTTTTAAGGAAATTACTCCAACAGCAATAAGAGAAGTTTATATAGAATCGCCCAACGTCCCATGGACTGATGTTGGTGGTCTTGCTCAGGCAATTACTGATATTCGAGAAGCTATAGAATGGCCTCTTACACAAAAGGATTCTTTCAAAAGAATTGGTATCAAACCTCCAAGAGGGATATTGCTTTATGGACCTCCAGGTTGTGGAAAGACTCTTCTCGCAAAAGCCGTTGCTACAGAATCTGAAGCTAATTTCATCTCTATTAAAGGTCCTGAAGTGCTTTCAAAATGGGTGGGCGAAAGTGAGAAAGCTATTCGTGAAGTTTTCCGCAAAGCTCGACTTGCAGCACCTTCAATAATTTTCTTCGATGAAATTGATTCTTTAATTCCTGTGAGAGGAACGTCTTCGGATAGTAATGTTACAGAGAGGGTTATCAGTCAGTTATTAACAGAATTAGATGGATTGGAAGAGCTAAAGGATATAGTCGTTCTTGGAGCTACAAATAGACCCGATATAGTAGATCCAGCAGTTTTAAGACCTGGTAGATTTGACAGATTGATTTTTGTAAACCCTCCTAACCAAAAAGGTAGATTGCAAATTTTCAAGGTTTATACTCGTGATATGCCACTCGCATCTTCCGTTTCAATAAAAGAATTAGCATCAGTAACCGATGGTTTTGTTGGTAGTGATATTGAAGCATTATGCAGAGAAGCTGGTATGCTAGCCCTTCGAGAAAGTTTTGAAATTGAAACTGTAACTATGACCCATTTCAATAATGCTCTTGAAAAAATACATCCCACTGTTACACCTGATGTTATTAAATACTACGAAAAAATCAGCGAAAAGTTCAAGCGTCCAAGTCAAATTACAAGTCCAAAGATTGGTTACACTTAAGTAGCACTTTCTACTTTTCTTTTCTTTTATGTTATAGCAAATTCCTTTATCATCTTGATATGATACTTAAAATAGATTTTTAAGCGCATTGAGGTAATTATAATATTGTAGGGTTGTACAAATATATGATTGGATTCTACATAGTAAACAAGGATGAAATGGAAGTACTTTTTTGTCGTCCCCTTGCGATTCAAAAAGAGGATCAAGAGGTAGACGAGATAGTTAGATTTTTACTTCAATTTTACTCTGAAGCCGAAAAAAACCCCAACTTAGACGAACTTCAAGTTATGAAGTTTGGTAACACAAAAATTCTGTTTAAGTGTAAATACTCATTCTTATTTGTCTTACTTAGCCCTCCAAATTATTCAACGGAAATGATTTCTTCTCAATTGTTTTTCTTCATGAAACTTTTTTTAAATGCATTCGAAGTTAAAGACGAAAATAGTTCAACTGAATTCCTGAAAGAGTTAGAAGGGATTAAAAGACGTGAATTATCAGAATCACTTTCTCACTCCTTTTTGTTGTGGAATGTTTTGGATCTTCATATTGAGGATATTGATAAAAGGAATCTGGTAGAGGTGTTTGAAAACATCTTAAACTCTATCTGGATTGGGATAAAGAGCTATATAGAGGAAAGAAACACTATGAAAATTGAAGATTTTTATGAAAAGTTCAGTGAAAATTTACAAGCTTATTTAGAAGAAAATTATTCTTATCTAAAGGAAGTTTATTCTCTGACGCTTGAAGAAGGATTTGATATCAGTGATGTTGATACAAAGAAAATTACAACAAGCGAGATTAAGAGAGAATTTATTCACTTTCTTAAGTATATGCTAGATTGTTTACAAAAGGAGATGGGAGAAGAAGGATTTAGATACATAATTGCTCAGAGAGTACCTGTAGCAATTAAAGTAGAATGGCAAAGGTTGGATGGATTAGGTTTGATTCAAGATATACTAGATGTGGTGTGGAGGTAAAAAGATGAATCAGTTACAAAAAATAATATGTGTTGGCTCAGCATTTGTTGGAAAAACTTCGTTAGCAAGAAGGTTTACACTAAATACCTTTATTCACAGCTACATTCCAACATTAGGTGTAAGTTGGTTAACAAAAACATTAACCTTTACGCCAGAGCAATTGAATGAGAATATGTTAAAGAAAATATACACAGACCCTGAAACTATCAGGCTATCTTGTTGGGATACGGGAGGGCAGGAAATGTTCACTTACCTTCGTCCAAAATACTATGTAGGTGCTACATGTGCGATTATAGTTTTTGATATTACTAATCAAAACTCATTTGACGATGTGGATATTTGGACAAATGAAGTTCTTTCAAGAGTACCTGATATCCCTATTATTCTCAGTGGAAATAAATATGATTTAAAAGATGCTAGAGCAGTATCCCGTGATGATGCAATAGCTTTTGCTAAACTTCATCGATTTGATTATGTTGAAACATCTGCACTTTCAGCACATAACGTTGATAAACTATTTTATCATGCTGGACGATTGGGAAAGCAATTTAGCGAAGAACATCTTAAATTTAGAACAGAGTACATACTATAATAAAAACACCCTCCTTTTTTTTCTACTTTCTTTTAATGAATAAAAATCTTTTATAATCATAAAAACTTGTATTAGCTTATGAGTACTGAGTTATCAATTGTTTCTGAGTATACTTCAATCAATCTTGATGAACCGCTATCAAAAGTGTTTGAATATTTTAAAGAAAATGTACGTGAAGTTCTAGTTTTTGACGAAAAAAGCGTCTTCTTTGGTTATCTTACAAAGAAGAATATAACAAGGCAATCTAGAATACAACCTAATACTAAAGTATCCAACTTACTCCAGAAAGTTCCAACTGTTAAGAGGAATTCCTCTGTTGATGATATAGCCAGAGCTCTTTTATCTGCAAAGATAAATACTGTTCCTATCGAAGACGAGGGAAAAATCATTGGTGTTTTTAGGGACATCGATGTCATCAGGGTCTCTGCTGCATTGTTTAAAGATAAAACTGTGAAAGATATGATGACACCAAATCCTATCTGTGTCAGTCCTGATACTACAGCAGCAAGGCTAATCGCAATCTCTAGGACAAATAATATTTCCAGAGCACCTGTAGTTGATGAAAACAATTACTTATTAGGTATTGTTAGTCCTCACGATATGGCTGAGCTTCTAATTCCTTCATTCCCCACTAAACAAACTAGGGGAGATAGGTCAGCTGTACAACATACTCCACTCGTAGCCCCTGTTAAAGATCTTATGACTGAAGAAGTGGTTAGTTGTAAAGAAAACGAGTTGGTTCTTGAAGCTATAAGTAAGCTATACAAATCCAATCACAAAACACTAATTATAATAAACGAAGAAAATCACCCTGTTGGAGTTTTAACTACTACAGATCTTCTTGAAACTGTAAGCATCCCACCTCAGACTGAAGGATACTATGTAAGAGTAATTGGAGATGTTGATGATGAAGACATGGAACCAATCATTGAGATGGGTGTAGATCTTGTTAAGAAATTTGCTTCTGTGATCGGTAATTCCGGACAATTATTTATTCATGCCAAATCTATTCCAAAGAAGAAGTTTAGAGGATTTGTTCTCTATCAGATAAGATTGAGAATATCCACAGACAAAGGTCATACCTATGTAGCTAAAGCAGAAGGTTATGGAGTTTACAGTGCACATGCCGTAGCCTTAGATAGATTAGAAAGAGAAATTATCTCTGAAAGAGAATTGGCGATACAATCTAGACAATCTGGGAGTGAAAGATACCTTCTTGATGAACTTGAAGAAGTCTAACCTTCTTATTTTCTTGATTTTCTTTAGCTATTTTTCTCCTTTTTTTGCACACATCCCTCTCGCATAGTTTAAAAATGGATTAATCAAATTCATCTTAATCCTTACTTAGAGATGATTTGAAATGAGCAATAAAGAACCAAGAAAAAGAAAAAGAAATTTCGCTATGCTAAACCGTGAAGTAATAAAACCAGGTTACTGTGTTTCATGTGGAGGATGTGAAGCTGTTTGTCCTGTTTATGTTATTTCAATTGAGCAACTAAAACCTAAACTTGTTGGAGGCTGCATTTCTTGCGGAGCTTGCATAGATATATGCTTACGATTTAAGCAAAAAGTTGAACAACCAACATATCCTGTAGACGAGATTGGAACCATTTTGGAGATTTATACAGGAAAAACTAAAGATGAAGAAATTCACTCTAAATCGCAAAATGGTGGCATTGTAACTACTTTGCTCTTAACAGCTTTGAAGAAAGGAAAAATCGATAGTTCGCTGGTGACTGCTCATGGAAGTGATTTACTAAGTCCCATGCCAACTTTAGCACTTTCTGAGTTCGATATTCGAAAGTCATCAAAATCTAAATACACTCTTAATCCCGTTCTGATAAAACTCTCATCAATTAAACTAAGTAATAAGAAAAAAGTTGCCGCAGTTGGTTTACCTTGTCATAATGAAACTTTAACTAATATAATGGATATGAAAAACCTTGGAGCAGATTTCAGAGTGAAATACAAAATAGGTCTGTTCTGCATGAGCTGCTATGAACCAACCGGCTTTCGCGATATTATATCTAACAGTTTGGGTCTCTCTACATCCAATCTTACAAAAACCGATTGTGCCCGTGGAAAATTCTTCTTTGAACACCCCGATGGGACGACCGATATAAAAATCAAAGAATGTGGTAGTGCAAAAGCAGAGGGATGCAAATACTGTAAAGACTTTGCAGCTGAATTTGCAGATATCTCAATTGGTAATATTGGTGTTGATGACGATAGCAACATCATCCTAATAAGAACCAAAGCTGGAAAAGAGTTATTCGAGTTTGCTCTTAAAGACAATTTATTAGATGTAAAGAAAATTGATGAAAGTAAATGGGAAGAAACATTAGCTCCTGCAGTCAAATTATCATCATTAAAAAGAAAAGGAGCTAAAGCTTTAGCTCCCATAGAATCAGCATAATTTCCACTAAGTTCAATCTATTTAGGGTGAATTAAATGCACCATATTGAGATCATTCCATTGGAATTACCAATAATCACGGAAGGCGATGATATAGCTAGTCTTATTATTGATTCCATTCAAAAAACAACAATTCAAATCACAGATGGTGACATAATAGTAATTGCTCATACTATAATTTCTAGAGCTGAAGGCATGGAGTTTTATCTTCCATCCCTTAACCCTTCACCTGTCGCTGAATTGATTGCTAGAAGAACCGGCAAAGATTCCTCTCTTGTTGAGCTTATATTATCAGAATCTACAAAGATTCTAAAAGTAAAAAACAATATCATTATAACAAAAACCAAACAAGGATGGATTTGTGCTAACTCTGCAGTAGATCAATCAAATACCAAACCTAACTGTGCCGTGACTCTGCCAATTGATTCTAGCAAATCAGCAACTTTCATTGGTAAGAAATTATCTGAAACCTATCAAAAAGATCTATCTTTGTTAATAGCTGATACTCATGGTAGGGCTCTAAGGCGTGGTGCAATCAATGTAGCAATTGGTTCCTATAATTTTTCAGTTATCGATGATGCAAAAGGAAGAGAAGATATTTTTGGTTACAAGCTTAAATCAACAGTTGTAGCTTTGGCTGATGAAGTGTGTTCGGCAGCTGAACTAGTTATGGGTCAAGCTGGAGAAATGATACCTGTTGTTATAATAAGAGGATTTAAACAACGATCAATTGTTTCGGATATCAGGGAACTTCAATTTGAAGATGACCGCAGATTATTTCAATAGTAAAAACCTTAAACTGTAATTTAAGGCTCTGAAATCAAACATTAGCTAGATTGAGCTTAAACTAAACAAACGTTTATATTCTTCTGTTTTTTAACTAGCTTAGTTGTCTGAGCTTTGTCTCAGCTGTTTAGTTAAGACAAGAGAGGTGCTATTCGTTGTTTAAAGGGTTAAAGAAATCTAGTGCAGAAAAAGCCAATGAACATTTAGGAAAAGCACGTTTAGCTGCTCAACATAAGAAGTATGGTGAAGCATCTGAGTACGCTGAAAAAGCCATAGAAATTTTCAAACAAAACGAGAATAGAAAACAGATAGATTTGGCAAAAGCTTTATACTATGAATATCTTGGTTTGAATGCCATTAAATTTGATAAGGCACTAGAAGCAGCAAACTACTTGGGAAGATCAGGTGGCTTTTACCATCGCTTAGGTCTGATTACGGAATACCAGAGAATTTTCCATCAACAGGCAAAAATCTTGCGTGTAATTGCTGGACAACTTATGAAAGAAAAGCGTTTTGTTGAAGCAGCATCTCATTTTGAACAAGCTGCAATGGCTTATCAACGAATAGATAACAAGGTTGAAGAACTTGATTGCAAAGCAAAATCATATATCTCTCGTGCTGCAGCAGAGAAAAACATTTCCGGAAGAAAAGTATTTCTTAAAAAAGCTGTTGAACTCATGGAAGAAAGAGGTTCTGATGAACCGGTCATTAAAGCTCATCTAGCTTATTATAATGCTCTATTTGTTGAAGAAGAGAAACCTCAACTAGCTTTGAAATATTATTCTGAAGCCCTTCAAAATTATCAATTAGCAGGATCTCAAGGAAGAGTTGAAGAAGTTAAAGAGAAGATGACAACTCTTACAGAAAAATCAGGTTAATTGTTCCTTTGTATTCTTCTTTAGGTTTTAATCAGTAGTCAACTCGAAGATATGATGTGTCTTTTACGTTAGGTAATTAAAAGAAGGTTTAAAAGACAAAAAGAGAAAAAATAACAACGATTATTCAGAGGCCGTTAAATTGGTAAAAATACTACAAGCTCTTAAAATAACTTTATTCTATTTTGTTCCATTAACAATATCTATGGGAGCAATGCTTATTTCGTTATCATTAGCAGATTTGCGACAAGTGTCAGGAGGTATAGCCTACGCCAATGAGCCAATACCAGTGTTTGCACTGTTGGGTATCTTCGTAGCTGCGGCAATTATATTCATATTCTTCCTTTTCAAGGGAGTAGGCGACATAACAGAAGCAGCATTAATAGAATAAAATCAGATGATTAGAAGAAGAACTAGTTCTTCAGCTTTTTTTATTTTCCTAGTGATTATTTGATTCTCATAAAAGGTTTTAAGTGTTTAATATTACCAACCTCAAGCACGAAAATGATATATCTATCTAAATATGTTAACCTATAGTAGTATCAGAGTTGGGAACAATGATTCATGTTTCAGCTAAGAAAAAAAAATCGGTTGCTTCAGTTGAAGATTTGTTTATCAATGAACCAATACACACACGCATCTTGAGTTTCTCAGCACTAGTAAAAATTGCTTCTTTAGTTATTTTAGCAGTTCTCGCTTATTTTCTAGTCAATATTGTTGTTCAATATGAAAACTCTCCTTATTTTCCAATTCTTATAATTCTCATAATTACAGTGTTTTTCCTTTTTTGGGTAACTTGCCTTTACTTATTATTTAGTATAACAAGCACTCAACTTGAAACAAAATTATTCAAAAAACTCTTTTCTCTTCTATTGGTGATGGGGGTTCTTTCAGCTTATTTTGCTGTGGTCATAGAAAATAAGTCTTTTACTTTGGTATCCATTATTTCTGGATTTTTCTCGTCGATAGGATCATTTCCTGAAGTGTACAATATTGTATATTATATCTTCTACGTATTTATTATCCCTATAGTTGAAGAAATAGCGAAGATTTTCCCCATTATTATCTTGCTAGGAAACTATGTAAGATTAAATCTCAACGCTAAACGATCGATTCACACAAGACTTACTCCCTCTTTCAGAATTTTTATTTTAATAGGTGGTTTTTTTGGAGCATGGTTTGACTTGTTTGAACAATTTCTTTCCTATTCTAGCTCTTCTTCACCTCAGACCATTATTGATTTCTTAATTCTTAAACGAAGCATCTACCCTTTACACACTGTAACAACTATGCTAGCTGCTGCAGGTTTAGGGCTGGCATTCTTATATCGCAACAAACTTCCAAAAATCACGAGAGTAGCAATAGGTGTACTGTTTCTAACTCTAAGCATTTCTATCCATAGTTTGTGGAACTATAATACAAAATTTAATACAAATATGGAAACCATGTCACTAATTTATTCAATTCTTGGGACCTTATCTTATGTTTTGTTTGGAATATTTGTTTTATTGGCACTTTTCTATGTTCCTAGCTTTTGTTCTAAATGTTTTACTCAACACATTGGGAAGGAATGTCCAGATACTTCATCTCACTCCCATCCTTCAAAGGAAAATCTTGAGAAAAAGAAAAATACAGAACCTCTATATGATGAAAAAACTAACTTAATGGTATGTTCACAGTGTAGAACACCTGTATATACTGGAGAATTTTGTCTGAATTGTTGGTCCTTCCCTAAAATACAATGCCAAAACTGCAATCAAGTACTGCCGTCGTTTACACGTATTTGTTGGTCATGTGGAACAGAAGTAGATGCATTATACGAAAAGATGAGTTCCTCCTCTCCACCATTTTTCGCATCAATCGCAGTTGGATTTACTCGTATTCTAGCTGTTGGGATGTTTATCAGTTTTATTTTTACATTTACAACTATGGAATATACAATGTCATTCCTTGGGTATACTTTATTCTTACTTTCAATTATAATAGCAATATTCGTAACTGTGTTTTGGTACAGATACAAAAGAAATAGAGTAAAATCTATTATAAGTTCAATAAACCTTCTTTCAATTGTTGCAATATCAATAATTGTGACCTCTTTGTATATGATAGTTTTTTCATTACTTTTGATAATCTCTATCTTGCACATAGTCTATGGAATCGTAGGTATGTTATGCACACTTACATTAGTTTCTGCAAGTGTTTACTTCCTATTAAAAACATCAAAAGGAGTGAGATTAATAGTTCTATAGGTGAATAATATGGTAATTACTCAGCGCCCTCCCCTTCCTGTTGATCGTGGTCCAAAGGTTGAAGGAGGTACCCCTCCCCTCAAAATGACTTTAAGGGGTGTAATGTTCAAATTAGTTTTTCCTCATTTGAAAAATAGAGGTAAACGTGAGTATATTACTAAACTTATCCTAAGAATCTCAACTTACATGGCAGTTGGATATGGTTTTTCAATATTTTTTGGTGTTCTTTATCATTTACTCCAAAAACTTTTCACCATAACTTCATTAATTTGGTCTCCTGATGCAATTTTAATTCTGCCATTTACATTCATATTTGAAGGTTATGACGCTTTCGAATTAATCACTAATTATATGATAACAGCTTTCATCCCCTTTCTCCTTTCTGGTATAATTGCGGGCATTATATGGAGAGAAGAAGCTCAAGATCTTATCATTCCATCTGTTGTTTTTTCTCTTCTCTTCTTTATTCTTCTTTACCTTTCTCAGATAGTTTTATTTACATCACTAGGCTCTGCAAATATCTCGGCATTCTTTGCAAGCAGTTACTTCTTAGGTTTTCTGATTATCTTTGCATTTTCGCTAACCATAGTAAGTGGACTTGGAGGGGCAATTGGTATTCAATTAGGTAAAATTCTATCCGGTATATCAACAACCAAGAAAGGTTCAAAGATATCTTACTCACATTTTCTTCTACCAAGTATGCCCTTATCTGTTAAAACTATCTTCGATTTGGATGAACATCCGAAGAGAAGCGAAAGACAATTTAGTGCTTTATCGATGGTTTATTTGAATAGAACGGTTAATTTAATCCTTAGGAGAGTAAAAACTGATACATGTATATATTACGAAGATGGACGCTGCGCTTATTTGGGATATCTTACAGCAGCTCACAAATATCAAGTATGTGTAAGCAGATATTGGCCTTTGTGCAAAATTTATGCTTTCCTTCGTCAAAGCAAAATAGTAATAGATGAAGTTCAAAAAGGTGATACAAGTGAAGATTAATCTCAAAAAACATATTAATATTCGGCTGTTGGTAATTATAGCTTGTATACTAATATTCATCTTAGTAAATAGTACTCAAGAGACATATTTTGGCATCGATGATTATCCTTTTAGTACTCTTTCTACTACTTCTTTCTCTCCTCCAACTCCAACAACAGACCCACCTACAACTGATCCTGCTACTCCACCATATCCAACTAATACTCCTACTGTTCCACCAAATAATCCCCAAAGTGGAAGCGAGGCTCTTATTCCTGCTCAAGTTATTCCTATAGTAGTTGCAATAATTATAGTACTTCTAATTGCTTTTCTATTTTTTAGAAGAAAAACTGAGGGAAGTAGAACTGTGCCTGATTCTATGGTAACTGGTGTTACACTTCAAGATCGAAGAGAAAAGTTTAGAACACAAATAAGAACACTTACAGAAGTACTTAGGGGATATTTAAGAGATGGAAAATATACGGAAGGAGTAATTTTTGGTTATCATCAACTTGATGAGAACATGAAGAAAATTCTAGGGATAAGCAGAGAAACTTACCTTACACCCAAAGAATTTGCAGGGTCAATTGATTTACCTAACATTATCCCTTACCTAAAATCAATGATTCAAACTTTTTATATTGCAAGATATAAAAAACAACAGATGAAAAGAAAAGAATTGTTAGGTTTCATCGAAGAACTTGAGACAGTAAAAAGTTTGAGTGTGGCTCAAGCAGATATCGAGATTATTCAACGAATAAAAGAGGAAGATGAACAATGAAGCCTGCACCAGTTATATTTTCAAAGAAATATTCGCCATTGTTTAAGATGCTTATCCAAACTCTTCTCATATTTTTAATAATCATTCTCCCCCTTAGTATCAACATCACAAGCGAACAACCACCATATTCCATTAGCAATACAGGACCTGGTGGGATGTCATATTTCAATAGTTTACTTCTTGAATCTGGTTACAATTCTACAAGAACGATACTATCAACAGACCCAATTATTAAACTTCCAGAATCATCAACTCTTATTATAGCAGGAGGTTCGAAGAACTATAGGGATTCAGAAATATTAGCTATAGATGGCTTTGTTTTACAGGGTGGTTTAGCAGTAATATTAGCCGGCTCGGGTCCTACTAATATTCTAGCAAAACATTTCGGAGTTTTTCTTTCAAGTTCAACAATATTAGAAACAACATATTATTATAAAACACCAGAAATTATCCTGCTAAATTCGCCAATTGAAGCAAACACTAGCCTCTGCATGATTGAAGCTAAAGAACTGTCTTTTATTACAGAGAGTTCAATACAGACAGAACTTTTAGGTGTAAGTACATATAATACCGCTTTTCTAGATGAGAGTCAAGACGGTATTTGGAATGTAGATTCTGAACATACTGCTAGTTTACAAGTGGGCACAGTTCTCAAAAGAGGGCTTGGAGTAGTTGTTATTATTTCTTCTCCAAGTTTTCTAACTAACGATTTTTATAGTCAAGGTTTTGGTAATATTAATCTCGCTCTCTACCTTATTGGATATTATTCTTCAGGGGAAGAAAGACTTGTCTGTTTTGAAGAGAGTCATAAAAGATGGCCAGTTTCAACAACGGAGGGAATGATTAACCAATCTTATGGAACAATAATTCTTTTATCAAAAACACAAGTCTTTATTTTCTCACTTGTTTTGGTTGTATTAATATTATATTATGTCACTCCAAGATTTAGAGAGAGATTCAAACCAAAGGAAACCTATAAAAAATTCTTATCAGACAGGATTTGGTCAAGGGAGAGGGAGTTATACGATACTTTTGGTTCTCCAATAAAACCAACGATTGAAGAACAGTTTCTATCAAACTTGTATTTCCAATATGAGCTTTATCCTCAGAAAGCTTATCATTATTATCTTACGAAAAAGGCAAGTTATATCCAATTGGAGAAATTCACAGAGGAGGAAAAAGAGTTATTCGAAATTGCGTTTAAAAGGAAATTAGATCAAAAAACTTTCCTTTCACTCTTCAGAATGCTAGAAGAGATACAAAAAAGAGGACGATTTAAATGACAAAAGTGCAAGAAGCAAAAGATATTTTTGAAAAAATAATGGAGCAAATGAAAAAACGAATAGTGGGTAATGAAAATGTTATCGAACTAATGTTTGCTTCTCTTCTAA
>JAUWPI010000082.1 GCA_030611665.1 Candidatus Heimdallarchaeota archaeon
ATTTGGTTTTTTTCTGGATTTGTTATGTCTGGCATATTTTTTCCCTTGTCTATCAAATACAACACACAGTATTTAAGCACAAAAAAAATGTACAAAAAATTAGTTATAAATCCACAGAATGCAAACTATGTATCCAAATGATTTTTGTAAATAACCTAGGTTTATTAGAAATTTAGATAATCGTTATTTGATAATAATGGAGATAAATGAAGAATTTCACGATTTACTATTGAGTAAGCATATAGCTAGTGTAGCTACCATTAATCCTGATGGTTCTCCTCAAGTAACACCAATGTGGATAGATTATGATAAATTAAACAACCACATTCTGGTGAATACAGCTAGAGGAAGAAAGAAAACTCGAAATATGTCTAAAGGAGCAAAAGTTGCTATAAATGTATTAGATCAATCTAATCCTTACCGTTACATTGCAATTCAAGGGGAAGTAATAGAAATAACTGAGAATGGTGCTCACAAGCACATCAATAAACTATCAGATCGATACTTTGGTAGATCAGAATACCCTATTCAGGAAGGAGAAATTAGAGTGTTAGTGAAAATTCAACCAAGATATGTTCATGTAAGTGGCGGCTAAAAGCGTTTCTCAAGAACTTAAACGTACATTACCCCAACAAATTGTCATAGAGACAAACATAACGCTTTTTTAGTTAAATAAATATACGTTTCTTTGATTTAAATGAAAAGAAATCAACAAAGATTAACCTTACTAAGTTTAGTCGTTGTTGTGTTGTTTGTCTCTTCAAGTTTTTCCTCTGTTAGAACTAAAGCTTATGAATGGGACATAACACAAACAGTGACTTTACAGGAGTATGATAACACAGGCTATGGAGTCATAACCGGTAATCATGCAATGGAAAATCAGTATTTAGAGGCACAATATGATACAGATATAAGGTATGTTAGGGAACCCGTTGGTTCTACAACACAAAATATGGGGAACAACTCTAAAGATTTCCGTGCGTCTTTTACTTCACTATACTATCAAAGCAATGACCAATTTGTGAAGGAAGACAATGAATGGACAAATTTCCCAACTTATATCCAAGCATTTAATAATACAGGTTATGGACCGAATCTTAATTTCACCGTTGGTGTAAAAAATCAAGGAGGACTCCTCCTTAACAAGAATACAGCACTTGAACTGGAAGCTGAGGTTCTTTACAGATATATTGTTTCTTTGAAAGCTGATGATATATATGATTTGAATATTAAAACAACTGATCCACTCACTTACTATTTCTACTTTGAAGAACAGTTGGCAGCTTCAGATACAATTAATGGTATCTCTAGAGATGTACAACTACTAGCTTCAAGAGGAAAAGGTGATTATGAACTATTTTTCTATTCCACATCTGATAACTACATCGTTATTCAGCCAAGGGACATTGCTGTTTCGAAAGGATCTGTTAATGTTCCAATTTCAGGGCATTTCCTAAACAATCCTGATCTAATCTGGAATGAAACAAAGAATCTATTTGAAGATAATCTGAAAAAAGAAACTGTTAGAGCGTACTATTTTGATGTGTCTCCTGGGGATTATCAGTTCAAATACATAAGATTTGATAACTCAATAGATTCATGGGCTCATATTGTAGTACCTTTGGTATATTATGAAGAAGGTGCATACTACAGTTTCATGGACTTTACTTTAGGCACTGGATCATTTGAAAAATTTGATTTACACTTCGAATTTGATACACAAGTTTTGGTCTATATTATAGCTGAAACAGATAACATAGATTATCTCGAATTTGATTACATATTATCCATTAAAGATATTGAAGTTCCACTTATAGAAGAAGGACAACAGTATCAATACCAAGACGATATGATTAATTTTGGGATCAATATTGAGCAAAAACAACTGATTTATCTTAACTATTCTCAAAGCGGGACAACAGATGTTTGGTTAGTTAAACATGAGGAATCTGGTTTATTGAGAGGTGAAACCTATGTTTTAGAACAATACGCTGAAGGTGCTGCTAAAATTATGCTTGATCCAGGATACTATTCCTTCATTAGACCTGTTATCAGCAGCTATGATTTCATACTTGAGTATAATTCGATTGATTTTGAGTTGTTTAACACTACTTCAATGTCTTTCAATTTGGAACAAGAGAATGGAGATGTATCAAATTACAAACTACTCAAATTAGAGTATCCAAATCTTGAGTTTGTGAATTACAATTTCAGTATGACTATGCAAAACAACTACACTGTTGACTTAACTTATCAATTGTATGTCGGTGAATACGCTCATAATACATATACCAACAATTTCGTTTTAGGTAATCAAGAAGTTGATGGGATCTTCCAAGGATATCCAAGTAATGATTCACAAAAGGTAAACCTATTCTCAATTCGGCCAAATAGTGTACGTTACTTGTTGATATATATCAGAGATGTTTACAATAATACTGGTTATAGTTGGAATGATAAAGGAGACGCTTATGTAAACCAAACATCAGTCCTGCTAAGAATCAAAGAAGATCCAGGCAAACCAGAAGATTTTGATATTACAAATGTTCATTTCGTTGATGCTAATCTTTCTGGAATTGGTGAAGGTTCTTACGCTACTAGTTTTACAGATGTTGTTAATGATCGCGATTTATACATCTTTAATGCTACAGTACCAGAACTAACATGGTATAAAATCAAGATTGTTATAGTCAATGGAACACGTGATAATACATATTATAACTATCAAAATACTGATTCTGTTAGACCTGACTACTTCTATAGGAGTGCTGTTTGGAATGACTATTACTACCTTGATAGTTTTGACAGTACTTTCTTCAGACAGTATGATGATTCCAATTTCTCACAAGTAACATGGGAAGTAGAATTTGGTGTTTACTCACCGAATTTGGTTTTCATGTTTAGTGTGAATCACGCAGGTTACAATGGAACAATTTCATTTGAGTTTATTCCATACAATTGTACTGAGATTACACCTATTGATCTCTCATCTATAGACGGTCTATCTACAGGTGCAATAATTGGTATATCCATAGCAGCTGGTCTTGTTGCCGCTGGTGGTATTGCTGTGTTAGTGATAAAAGTAATAGTTCCAAAGATTAAATCAAAAACTCCTTAGTAATCTTTTTTTCTTTTTCTTTTTCTTTTTCTTTAATAATATAAAACAATTAAAGTTTCAAATTTTTTACTCTCTTTCTCCAACTTTCAAAATAGTCTGTTAGGTCTGTATTACCTCCGGAGATTATTATACCAACATCTTTTGATTGAACATCAATTTTTCCTGACATTACCCCTGCTAGAGATACTGCTCCCGAAGGCTCAACAACTAATTTCATTCTTGACCATAAGAATTCCATTGCATCAACAATTTCTTCTTCAGTTATAGTTATTATTTCATCAACGTATTTTTGTGATATTTTGAAAGTAATATCACCAAATTGTGTTTTCAAACCATCTGCAATAGTTTTAGGGTCTATGGAAGGGTGAATCCTCCCATCTCTCAAGGATCTATATGCATCATCAGCGTTTTTAGGTTCAACACCAATCACTATTGTTTTTTCATTTAGACTTTTAGCTGCAATAGCTGTTCCTGAAAGTAATCCTGCTCCTCCACAAGGAGCAAAAATATAGTCCAATTTGCCTACTTCTTTTATCAACTCATATGTAGCTGTTCCTTGACCATAAATTATGTCGATGTCATTGGACGGATGGATTAATGTATACCCGTGTTTATCGATTTGTTCTTGAGCTGCTTTTTCTCTGTCTCCTGGTTTAGAACCACAAAATACTACTTCTGCACCATAACCTTTAGTAGCCGCAATTTTGATTTTAGGTGCATTTTCTGGCATGACAACTACAGCTTTTACTTTAGCTAAGGATGATGCCAAAGAGAGTGCTTGAGCGAAGTTACCTGAAGAATGAGTAGTAACTCCTTTAGCTTTTAGTTCAGGTGGCAGGTTAGCTAATGCATTGAGAGCTCCTCGAATTTTAAAAGAACCAGTTTTTTGGAAGTTTTCGAGTTTAAAATAGCAATTACAGTTCAACATCTCATCAAGAGTTGAAGATTTCATAACTGGGGTTTTATTGATTCCATCTTTTATTCTATTATATGTTTCTTCTACTTTGTTTAGCATACGCATCTACCTGTGTATATACTGAGTGACAATTTTTACAATTTATCAAAAGCTAATGTGTACTTTTTCCTGTAAACTTAAACGAATTCAATTTCAATGGAGGACATCTAGTTGTAATGCTTGTATCGAGAGTATCTCCAATAAGGGGTACATCACTGAGGATATCTGGAATTTTATCTGTAAACCTGAAATTTCTTGCCGCAGAGACTACTTCACCATCTTCGATGTAAAGCAAACCATCTCTTGTAAGACCTGTAATTACTCCTAATCTTCTATTTACGAAATTTGTGTAATGTAATCGGTTAATGAAGAACCCTCGTTTTGTCTCTTCATACATCTCAGCAAGTGAAGAATCTCTAGGGTAGAGAGTAAGATTATTGGGCATTACCCATCCAAAAATATAGTCAGAGAAAGGTATAATTTGGTGTCCTGTGGTTTGATCCTTATCATTAAGGTATCGGGCAGAAGTGAAACTGTTGTAGATGATTGATTTGGGAACACCTTCTTCTACAATATATAGTGGTTTCTTTGCTGCTCCTTCTCCATCAAATGGAGATGCTAGAATTGTTTCAGTGTTCAGAGGATCATCTTGAAGAGTAATTTTCTTATCGAATAATTGCGACCCTATTTGATCAGCCACAAAACTTTGAGATTCATGATACCCAGTTCCATTAAAGCCAAAAGCTAGAAAACGAACAAGTGTACTAGTAGCCATGGGGGATAAAATCACTTCATAATCACCGATCTCATAATCCTTGGCAGAACATGTACTAACAGAGAGTTCTGTAGCTTTACGTGCAAGTTCTTCTGGTTTTAGTTCTGAGGGTTTTCTTACAACTTGTTCTTCTTTCCCAAATCCCTTGTTCTCTTTTTCTGTAAGTGAACTAACAATCATTCCGTTGTACGTAAGCTGATGATATAAATCAATACCATTTGAATTAAGTATACGAAAACGAAGATCTGTTATATATGTAGATCCAGCTAATCTGGCATCCTTGTCTACCTCTTCAGCTGAATTTACAGCTGATTCAACCATATCTGCTCTCTGAAACTCATCTAATAGGTTTCCTGTGGCTAGAACCTTTGGTATCTGAACTTCTTTCACTTCTGGAAATCCCTGAAAGAAGGGAATTTCTGGAACAAATTCAAGCACATTTGTTAACTGATCTATTGTGTCAGCAATTGATTTTTTTGTCAAAGAGGTTAAAGAACTAGATCCAATACGTTTACCTTTTGAAGCACGAAACATAAATCTGTAAGTATGGTCAGAAACATTCTGATGTATTGTTGAATTAGCAAAACGAGTGAGAGAATGAAGTCTATCAATACAACTCATCTCGTATGAATCAAATGAACTAGCTTCAAGAGTTTTTTTTGCATAATCCATCATGGTTTGAAAGCTTTCCGAAAACATGTAATCACTCATCATTTGGACATAAAGAAATCTAGCTTTAGATAATCTTAACGAGAAAACTTTGAATTTAAACATTTCTCTGAAATTTTGTCTTTATCGGCAATTCTATATGGCAAAAATTCAAATAGATATCCAGTCTGATACTTGTTATATGGTTCTAGGACGAATAGAAATTCATTGTGTAGAGCAAGATATTCAAACTATCATGAAGGAAGTTAAATCTAAACTTAGAGAGTTAGATTATAAAGTTAAAAAACCAAAAGAAGATTACATGCAATATCAAAGTTTACGTGTAGTCAAAAATTCCTATCAGTGGCGACTTGATTTTCATATAAAGCTAGATAGAACTGGTAATTTAGTTAATATCGAAATAACTCGCATTGAATTTTTTTCAATTGATAAAATCATTTCAGATAGGGTGAAAAGGACAAATCAAGGCAATCGACAAAGATCATTTTTTGGTTCAATTTTCCGTTTCTGGTGGCTTTTTTTCATCATCAGTATTGTGGGTTCTCTCCTTCTAAGTTTTCTACCTAATACTGGGAACCCTCTGTCTACAGTAGGTTATGTCTTGCTTGGTATTCTTGGAGTATTCTTAGTTTTTTATTTTGCAAGTAGTATGGTCCGTTCATATCAAAAGAAAAATGAAGTTGAAAAAGCAGATATATTAACAGAACAGCTTAAAGCAATTCTACATTCATTGAATACTGGAATTTCTAAAACAACAATTATATGTTGGAACTGCTTTGAGGAAATAACACCTGTTGATAGCAGATGTCCAAAATGTAAGAAACAACTTGTTAAAGTTTAAGTTTCCTTTTTTTCTCTAACTTCTACAAGTTGGTCACCACAACTGTTTTATTTTATTCATTTTCAATGAGAGATAATGTCTGATGCTTCAAATCTGGGGTTGTTTGTTTGTTTTGAAGGTATTGATGGTTCAGGGAAAACAACTCATTCACGATTAATAGTTGAGCGACTTTGCGCTTTAGGCTATGATGCAGTTTATACAACAGAACCGACAAGGTGGTCTGAACCAGGAAAAAAACTCCGTGAAAGTTTTTTCGCACCTACCCGATTACCTGTTGAAGATGAATTTAAACTCTTTCTGAAAGATAGATTGTTCCACGTGAAGAGTGAGGTGATTCCTTTACTAAATGATGGAAAAATTGTTGTTACTGACAGATATTACTTTTCATCCGTTGCTTATCAAGGTGCAAGAGGACTTGATTGGCAATATATCTTAGAAGAGAATGAGAAAATTGCAATTATACCTCACTTAGTCATATTTTTGGATTTACCTGTTGATGTAGCTCTTGATAGGATTGCCTCTGAAAGAACTGAAGGAGTAAATACTTTTGAGAAAGAGGAAAGTCTTAGAAAAGTTAAAGATATTTACTTACTACTTGCAGATAGGTTTCCCAAATTAATAACAAAAATTGATGCAACTAGAGAAATTTTTGAAATCCAGAAAGAAATTCTCAAGTTAATTAAACAGGTACAGAATAATAAGCAGTGAAGTAGATAACTAAACCTAATTTTGCAAGAACTAGTAATATTATTATAACATCTATTATCTTTATATGAATATCCAAAACATGATTCTTTCTTCTTTTGGGTTCGAATCCTTTTAGGACCATGGATTCTGCTAAATCTATACCCCTGTTTATTGATCCTGCCATTAATGGACGAAGCGTTTTTTTCATGATGTAATATTGCCTCCTCAAATTCAACCTTCTTCCTATCAATCCTTTCAATTTTCTTACGGAATTGATGTCTGTTGCTTCTTTACTTAATACAGGGACAAATTGGTAAATAGAAATAATTAACCATACTAGTTTTGCAGGAAGATGCATTTTTTCTAAAGCCACTGCTAGTTCATAAGGGCTAACGGAATTGAAGAACCAAGTTATTAATAACAGAGATACTACAAATCTTACCTCTATTTGGACAAATGATGTAAGCGGGTCACTAATAATATTGCTATAGAATGCTATTGTAGTAGCTATTATAGAAAAAATTGTAAGGAAAAACACAGTTTGAATTAGAAATCTCAGTTTTATCTCACCAGTAATATAGATTGAGATTGAGAAGAGAAGCAATGTGATTAGAACATAAACATTATTTGCATAAAGTGATGAAATAAGCAATGCAAGTACAACCACAACTCTTGTTCTAGGATCTAAATGCCATTTACTACCAAATTCAGACAATACTTTTTGCTCGCTTTTTTTCCTAATTTGATCAGAACCTTCTTTATTTTCACTGGTGCTCAATACTAAACTCTCAAGATTTTCTATTTCTCTTATAAATCCATCTTCCAAAAGGAATAATCTATTACAAAAATCTTTCATCCAAGTTGAGTCATGTGAGATTATTACAACGGTTCTGTTATCATTCCTTAAGTCACATATTTTTTTAACTAACCACTCTTTATTTGCTTTATCTAAACCATTTGTGATTTCATCTATGATGATAATATCTGGGTCATGGTATATTGCAGCAATGAAAGCTAACCTTCTTTTTTCACCATGGGAAAGAGAATGTGGATTCTGGTTCTTATACTGTACTAAGCCACCTTCTTCAAGTAAGGCTTTAATATCTGTGTCCTTTGATTCTACTCCTAAACTTTCTTTAACTAATTCAACCTCATGGTCAACCCTGTCTTCAAAAAATTGAATTTCTGGGTTCTGAAAAACCATTGAAACACACTTAGCTTTTTCTTCCCAGGGCAAATCCTTGAATTCCTTTCCTTTAATCTCAATAGTTCCACTTTTAGGTTTTAATAAACCGCACAGAAGTTTTGCTACTGTTGTCTTTCCTGATCCGTTGTCACCTACAATTCCAACAACTTCTCCTTCTTTGAGTGAAAAAGAAATGTTGTTTATTCTGAAACCTTCAGGAAATTCGAATTCAAGGTTTTTTACCGTCAAAATGATATTTTGCTCCTGGGATTGACCTTTTGGTGATGTTCTTTTTAATTTTTCATTATCCTGAATGCTTGTAATTTCTTTTAGGTCCACTTTCTCTTTTTTTATGGTAGTTTCTCTTACAATCTTACCCCCCTCAATTTCGATCACTCTTGTAGCAACATCCAAATAATGAGAAATATCATGGGTTGATACAATTATAGTTTTTCCTTCTCTGTTCAATTCAGCTAAAAGTGAACAGATTACTTTCTTGTTGTTGGTATCAAGATTTGCTAAAGGCTCATCAGCTATAATTATTTCAGGGTTAGAAGTTAAACTACAAGCAATAGCAACTTTTTGTTTCTGTCCCTCTGACAATTTTTGTGGATTGCTCTCCAGCAAATTATTTAAGAGTAATTTTAATGCGATTGATTGAACCTTTTCATTAATAACTTCAGTTTTTATAGCTCTATATTCCAATGGAAAAGCTAATTCAGTTAGAACGAAAGGCGTAACCAGTGTATTTTCAACACGTTGTGGAATATATCCAATTCTTTTGGATAGATTTAAAATAGACGATTCTTGAACCTTCTGTTTTCCAACAAATACGTCTCCTTTTGTTTTTCCAGCATAAAAGAAGGGTATGAGGCCAACTAGAGAGTAGCATAGAGAACTCTTTCCTGAACCACTTGAACCTGTGAGAATTATGAACTCTCCCTGTGAAATTGATAAATTGATGTCTGAGAGTGCCCATTCGTTACGAAAATGATATTGACAAAAAAAATTTTCGAAAGAGATTATTGGTTCTTTCACTCTAGATCACCAAAGATGATTCATTTCTTTTTAATTTCTTTCAGCATCATTTTTAGAAGCATTTGTACAATTTCATCTTTATTCTTAGGAAACTCCTTTTGTTTTTTGAAATTAATCCCTGCGGCAGTTTGATGACCTCCACCGGTTCCTTCAAATTTGGTGGAAATCACGTTTGCTAGAGTCCCAAGAGAAATGTTGTTTCCTTCTGCAAAAGATTTAGTACTCCTCATGCTGATGCGGTATTCATTTTCTGAAGGCACTGCTAGTACGACAGCGAAGCTAGCTCCTAATCCAATTAATGCTCTTGCTAATGATGATTCATAAGAACTGATATGCGTAAATGCATAAATGTCAGTTCCCTCTTTATGAATTATTGTTCTTGTTGCTCCCTTTAATTTAGCAATTTTCTCTGAATCACTAGATTCTTTTTGCAAAATAGCAAGTGCTTCATTATAATCGCCTCCACTATTTATTAAAAACTGTACAGTATCGAAAGTTGAAGCCGTTCTATAAATAAATCTTCGAGTATCAAAAAGAATACCAGTAAGCAAAAAAGTAGCGATTATTGGTTCTAATGTTATTTCTAATTCTTCATACATTTTTCCTATCATTTCAGCGGTTGATGTTTCAATATTGATTATTGAGTGAGTGATCTCATCTGATTGTTCTACTTCTTCATGATGATCAATTATAATGATAGGTTTCTTTTGAGAAGTGAAATCGTTTAATGAAATATTACCAAGTTGTTGAATATTGTTAGCGTCACAGATGAAAATGATATCTAGATCGTTTGGTACAGTATCACTTTGAAACACTTCATTTCCTTTCAAGAGCAGTTTTTTTGCTATTATATTTATTGACTGTGCGAATAATGTAAATTTTGCATTTGGAAAAAATCGTTTTAGTATATGCTTTAATCCAACAACACTTGCAATAGCATCAGGATCTGCATTTTGATGTGCAAAGATTCCTACGTGAGAAAAATTTTTCTTTTGATAGATTTTTATGATGTCTAAGAATTTTTCCGACAGAGCAATTCCTCCTTTAATACATCTTGTGCATGTTCATTAACCTCTTGTTGAAGTTCGTCTAACTGCAAAGATGATAAACCACCTGATATATCGAAATCGAGGATTAGTGTAAGGACATTGTCAGAAGACTGGGATAAACCTACAATGATCCCAAAGTCAGTTAAGAGTTTCCATGATTTATGGTTTTGAAGGAATAAGTCTATCTTTGTTTCCACGATTGAGACTATCTCTTCAAGCTCATCATCAGATAATGAGGCAAGTCCAATATCAATAATATCTGAAGCCATTACCTTTCAACTATTTTTGTGTTTACAAAATTTTATCTGGGATTATTGGCTCCCAGATAGCCTTCCTTGTATCTCTTTGAAAGAAGCGACTAGTTTGTTCTGTCTTTTTGTCAATGAAGCTATTCTTACTTCAACTTTTTCATGTTCTTCTTCTACATATTTATTCACTTCTTCAAGGTTTGTTTGAAATAATAACCTACCTGCTGAACGATAAATAACTGCAGAATTGTCCAGATCTTTAGTTTCCTTTTTAGCTATTTCTAAATCTCTTTTTTCCAGCTCTAATTGCTGAATTTGTCTACCAATTACATCTAATTGCTGAACTAGTTGCTGGTATTGTTGAAGATCTTCTTGTTGTTCTGGGGTCATTTGTGGTTGTGCCATTTTAAATCCTCTAATAATCTCTAAACAATGCTGCCGAAGAGGAAAAATAAATGTTTTGATAAACGGGAAAGGATTTGACCTACTTTCAGTAGAAGGTTGAAGATAAAAAGAAAAAGAAGGAAAAAGAAAGATTATGTCTTAGATACAGCGGTAAACTGCAGTAGTTCCAATTTCTTTGTATTCTTTCTTGGTAACCCACAGTTTTGCGAATGTCTTAAGAGAACTTAAGATACTTCCACCTATCCAAACAGAATATCTTCTTTCAGGAGGGGCAATTATTTTTACTTCCATTGTTTCAGGTACTAATTCAGTAAGCTCCTTGTGGAGACGTTCTTTTAGACCTGGGAACATTGTAGATCCGCCCGATAAAACGATATTGGCGTATAGATCTCTACGAAGATCGACATCACAGTTTTGAATGGATCTGTAAATCAATTCATCTAATGCATTCTCTTCAGAACCAATAGCTCCAGGATTGAAGAACAATTCAGGGGCCATGAATCTCTCTGCACCAATAGTTAATGTTTCACCATCAGGTAGAGTGTATGTCTTTTCCATGCCAGAAACTTTCTCAGCTAGCTTTAATTCTTTTTCAGGATCTAAAGCTACGTAGCAGAGGCGTTCCTTTATGTCACGGACAATTTCTCTTTCAGCACTGCTTGAGAGTGAATATCCACGTTGTCGGAGTAATCTTCTCAAATAATCAGTTACATCACGACCACCGATATCAGAACGATGAATGGCGTGAGCAATCGCGAAACCTTCATAGACAGGAACAATGTGTGTAACACCATCTCCTGAGTCTACGACTATACCAGTTGTACGACCTGATGCATATAGAGATAGAATAGCCTGCATTGATATATACATTGCAGGTACATTGAATGTATCGAACATTAATTCTGCCATTTTCTCTTTGTTAGTATTTTTATTCAAAGGAGGTTCAGTTAGCAGAATAGGATGTTCATTAGGGTTAACTCGTAAGTCATTATAGAAAGTATAATGCCAAATGCGTTCCATAGCATCCCAGTCTTGAACTTGCCCATGTTCAACAGGATAAACAAGTTTCAAAACACCTCGTAGGTTGATAGCTTCTTCGCCTATATAATATTCGCGAACGTAATGTTCTACATCGGTCATGATTATCTGATATTTAGGATAACCAATGATCGTTGGAAAAACGCTTCTAGGTTGATCTTCTCCAGCAAAACCGTTTTTGGTAAAGCCCGTACCATTATCGATAACAAGCGGTTTGTTTTGTATCATCTCTTCCAAATTTTGTCACCTTTTTTATTTAGATTAATTAAATTGTGGTCTTATGGATTCACTACACATGTTTTTTTTATTAAATGTTTTGATAGTATTAGCCACGTACACTACTATTACTAACGTAGCTTTTATAAGCTCAACAGAAGAATCAGTGTCGATTCACCTTTTTTTAACACTACTATCTAGAAAAAATATTTTTTCAACTAAATCTTGAGAGAAATAGCCAAAAATTTTGCTTGATGCATTGCTTATTCGGCTCTAGTTTGTTCTAGATGGAATTTCTCTTAAGAAGTGCCTTTCTCCCTTCTTTTCTTTCTCTTTTTTCCTCTTTGAAAAACTTATCAAGCATCTTTTCTTGTTCTGCTGAGTAGAAACTCCCCTTAAAGTATACAATTGTTGGTTTGTTTTGCGATTTAATTTCTGACATGCTCTTGATTTTTACGTTCGGGTCAGTGCACAAAACGTATTTTTTCTTCTCTCCCATCCCACTTAAATCTATATCTTTTAAGAGATTTCTTTCTAATGAAATTGCTGAAAGCTTATTGTTTTTAGAAAGCGGATCAAGTTTTATTTTCCTAAGCTTATTGTCGCCTAAGTCTAACTCTCGAAGATTCTTACTTTTTTCAAGAAATTTGAAATTTATCTTTTCAATCTCATTACTGAATAAACGAATTTCTTCTATGTTCTTCCACTCTGTTTCCTTTCTGAAGTTTACTTCACTAAGAAGAGTATAATCTATGTTTATGCTCTTTATTTTAGCATTTTTGT
>JAUWPI010000191.1 GCA_030611665.1 Candidatus Heimdallarchaeota archaeon
TAAAGTATCCTTAAGAAATACCGCTTATAGCCACTATTTTAGCCACCAAATTCCGCAATTAGCCACCTGTATAGTCACCAAAATTCAATCTTTTTGCGCAATATCTTTCGTCAACAATTATACACATTCTTGCGATGTCCAACTCGCAAAGCCAGAACCACGAGTTTTTCAGTTTGAATTTGGCATATAATCCTGTGCATTCCAATTCGATATCTCCAAAGACCGTGTTTGTCTCCCCTTAATGGCTTTCCAAATCTTTTTGGGTTTGACTTGGTTGCAATCCGCTTTCTCAGATAATCCAGGATTTCTTGTTGTGCTGAATGATCGAGTTTTCTTAATTCCTTCCTGGTCCGATCGTCAAATTCAACTTTCCAGGTCACGACTTTGCTCCAATTCTTCAAGTGTCCAACATCTTACAGGATGTTTAAGCCGATCCAAAGCTATGTATTGATCTTCCATAATCATTTTAACCTTATTAGGAAGGTCAGCAACCTTCAGTAAAAGGTAAGTAATACAGAGAAAATATGGTTGGGCTCATTACTCTTCGAAGACAATTTGCTCCACAAGCCTATCGTCTTGTTTCTTGGTAATATATCTATAGATGAAGTATTCAATAGTTTCAATTGCTTTTTCTAGATCAAGAGGAATCTCTAGTTCTTTTTCTTTAAATAGCATTAGTTTCTGTCTTAGTATTCCTAAAGTTAGAGCAATAACTCTGTTTCTTTCATATAGTTCATTTGCTTTTAACCTTATCAGAGCATATTCTTGAAAGAGAGTGGAATAGTTTTTACTAATTTCCGTAAATTCCATTTCATCTTTGTTTTTCATTTCTTTGATATCTTCTATTTTCCATTCAGCTAGTTTATCAGGAATAACATCTAAGTAATAAAGATAGTAAGCAAGATCACTTGAGAGAATTTGTTCATTCTCACAAGGTATCTTATCTTTGAATTTTACAGTAAACATTGTTGTTCCAATTTTCATCTAAAAACCCTCCTCGAGTTGATCAACAATCTTTTCAATTCTTAGTATACTGTCATAATCTTGTTCATATTCTACAAGAGCTTCTCGTAAAATAACCACGTGTCGATTGATAGTTTCTAATTCAGTATGTCGTGCTTTTAACCTAAATGCAAATTCAGCATATTTCATTACAGTGAGAAAAAAACCGCGAAAATCTACTTCTTCATTATTACTACAACTCTTCTCCCAGGCGTGAAAAATTATGTGCATTGTATGTTGAAATTTTTTCAATAAAACTTCTTCTTTGATCTTTAATTTCTGGGCATAGTTCTTAATCCTTCTACTTTGAGTTATATCAAAAGTAAGTTGTTTTATTTTCTTCATCTTCGCATATTTAATTTCTTGACAAAATTGATAAACGTTTAGTTAGTTTTTGTTGCTACTTCATGAATATACCTGATTTGCTAAATAGTTGAAGATAATTGTAAGAGGTATTTCATAACATTGAGCATTTACATTGGAGGTTTCATAGAAAATAATCTCTTTATCCACTAGAGATGAATAAACTATTCTTTCTGCAATGTCCTTCCCAAGATACACTCCTTTCTCTCTTAAATCAGATTTATTAATGAATATTATAACAGGCAAGTTCTTTTGTTTTCTTTGTTCTTCTATCCTCACCATATCTATGTAATGCACAATTTTCTCCAACGAAGATATGTTTGTTCCATCTGCCATAATAACGACTAAATGAGCACCCTTTATGGCTATTTCTTGCATGAAATCAAATCTTTCCTGACCAGCAGGATCATTGAATATTACTTGAAAAGCTTCGTCAATTGACTCAAAATCAATGGTATCAAAATCATTGAATTTTTTCACAATTACCTTGTTAAATCTTGTTAAGACTATCACTGAGTTAACAACATTTAGAGATATAGTCGTAGTACTTTGGCTAAAATTATTATATTTTAATGGAGTAAAATCTAAATTGTTTCCTACCTCTTGAAAAACTCGTCTAGCAACATCATTCTTTTCAAAATCACCAAATAAAGCTTCTAGAAAAGAAGTTTTTCCTGAACCAGTTGTACCTAACACAGTTATCTTCTTTCTGATTAAAGGTTCAACCAGCATTCTAACAGGTACTCCATTTTAACAATTACTGAATCATAGTTGATAAGTCTTTTTTTTGTCCTAGCGGAAAGTTTGAAAAATAGTTGTTACGACACAAAGTAAATTGATTGTCTTGCATCTCTTAGATGAGCCCTCTGACTTATCACGCCCTTCTGCTTTAGTATGTTTAGAGCATTCCTTACTGTTCGATTAGGCAGTCCAGTACTCTCAATTAGCTCTTTTTGTGTCATTTCACCTTCTGTTACCAGTAATTTGAATACATATTTAGCTGCTGGAGGAACTCCTTCGAGATGTCTTAAATCTAATTCTACTAATCGGTTTCTTAGCTTGGCAAGTATGTTTTTTCTTGCTTGAAGTCTAATTATTTTCACATCAGCTGAAGTTTGCTTGATGTTGACATTTTCTTCAAGTCTCACCCTAATTTGCCCATCAATGATTGCTTCTAAGGGAGACCTAGATTTTAGGTTTGTTAATTTTACATCTGCAGTTAATGGAACAACCACTGGGATATGATCTTTATTCAATGGATTTACTGGGACTAACAACAGTATCTCTGGATTACTAACAGCTATCGGTCCTCCAGACGAAAGAGCATATCCTGTGCTTCCTAAAGCCGTTGAGATAATCAATCCATCCGCTCTTCCTCTGTAAAGTACATTATTATCAACAATTAAAGTATAATTCATTAACAGAGCAGAATCTTTTGGAAAAATAGCTATTTCATTTAATGCAGGTAAAGGATTTTTATTTCTGTAATCTTTAATCTCAACTCTGTGGTAAGTATCAACTAGGAAATTCTGAGAAAGTATCAATGCTAGACTATCTCTAATGTTTGAAGGAGTAATTTCTGTAAAGAAGCTGATTCTTTCGGATGAAGCTGAGATAACAGGGATAGAATTCCGACTAAGAAAAATGGCTCTAAGAAAGGTTCCTGTATCACCAACTGCAATTATTGTATCGATGGTATTTTGTGCAAAAATTCGTAATTGTCTTTCCCAATTGTCTTCGTTTAGTTCTTGATCTTCAATTTCCAAGATTTCAGTTTCAGGCTCTAGCTCTATAATCATCTCTTTGATAGTGTTTGTATAATCGGTTGAACTCCTACTTTTCAGTGAATATAGAGCAATTTTCATCGGGATTAACTCTGATAATTATGCAATGGTAAGCACTCGTAAGATTATTTATACTTATCCTCAAATTAAGGAATGAGTCAGCTACTTTTTCGCACTATATAGCTGTTCTGAGAAATATGTATTGCACATACGTAAACAGCATTACAGCTTAATCTAAGCGAATTTTGTAAGAATTTAGAAAAATATATAGGCAAATTTCGCTTCATTTTTTTCTATTTATTTTAAAGTTATTATTTTAACGGGTTGAAACTCAAGTTCGATAACCCTAAATGTAATTTTGGCCACTAACAAATATCCTTTAAGTAGCTTCATACAGAATTGTTTCCGATTGTGATGGTTACAGTGGAAGAGGTCATAATTATACCTAGCCAGGATCAAGAGAAATTAAAAAAAGAAGTTGATCGTCTTTACTCCAAACTAGCTAAACTAGGATGGACAAAAGAAGTCTGTGAAAGCATAGCACCATATACACTTAGAATTAATACAATTAAAAAAGAAAAAGGCATAAAAATTTTTGCTCATTCTTACCAAACAGCTGACATCATTTTCGGTGTTGCTGATATTGTAGGTGACTCATTAGCTCTCGCAAAGAAAGCTACTGAGGTTGAAGAAGATACAATACTACTCTGTGGAGTAGACTTCATGGCGGAAACCATGAAGATACTTAATCCAGAGAAAACTGTTTTTGTACCAGAACATGGAAGAGATTGTACTTTAGCTGATTCAATTACAGGGGCAGATGTTAGAAGACTTAGAAAAGAAAATTCAGGTGCACCAGTAATCTGTTATGTTAACACCAATGTAGATGTAAAGGCTGAATCAGATATCTGTTGTACTTCAGCAAACGCAAGAAGAATTGTTGAACAACTTGAAGATGAAACAATAATCTTTGTTCCTGATGAGAATATGGGAAAGAACCTTGCTGAGCTTACAGGTAAAAACATTATTACCTTTCCTGGCTATTGTAGAACCCATCATGCACTTTCTG
>JAUWPI010000163.1 GCA_030611665.1 Candidatus Heimdallarchaeota archaeon
AAAAGTAATTTACATTGTACATAAAAAACTATTGTCACCCCCTATTAAAAACAAAGTAAGAGAAATACTGCTTCATTTAGATAACTTTTCTAAAATATCATCAATAGATTTTTTCAATTCTACAATCTGTGGCGTTTGCTCAGTTTCTGTAAGAATTGTTGCTGCTTCTTTATAATATGCTAAGGATTCAGCATTTTTTCCCTCCTTCATAAGGAGTTCACCAACTGTTTTAATATTGTTATAATGGATCCCACGATGTTTCTTTGTGAAATTCGTTCTATCAATTTTATTGGGAGCAAAATTTTCTAGATAGTCTAGATTTGCTCTGAGAAGTCCATCATCATTCATCAATTCATCATGACCTGATACAATTATTTTCACATCTCTAGTAAGATACTCTCTCAAGCTGTTTGTATATTCTGGAACATTCAAAATCCGAATGTAAGGGAAGGGAGATTCCAGATTATCACCAACAATGAGAACTTTATCGACCGAATCGTAACAAGATGAAGAATCAGCCGTATGACCGGGTGTATGATAGAATTCAACTCCATCATCTGAAAAAAGCAATTTTTCTTTGAAGTCTGTATTTGGTAAAACCAGCTTTACATCACCTTTTTTATGAGATTCAAATTGCTTTAAATCATCTTCTCCAATCTCCTTTAATTCTTTCACACAAAGTTCATGAGCAAGGATAATAGAATTTTCAAACAGCTGATTCCCCCAAATATGATCGTAATCATAATGAGTGTTGAAGACAATGATTTCTTTATCTTTTACACCTTCTTTATCCAAAAACTGCAAAACTTCCTTCATAGGGTCCGGACCAAGAAATGTATCACAGATGAAGATTCGATTCTCTCCATTTATTACATAGAGAGTAGTAAAATAAGGATCTTCAAAAGAGAAGAAATATCCTCTAGTACCTACTTTTGTAGCTTTCATCATTTTCAGTGTCTTTGAATCTTAGATCCTAATAAGAGTAGTGGAATCTCAATATTGAGGAATATAGTCGTCTTTGAGATAATCCCATAAATCAGCTTCTGTAATTGCTTCATTTTTGATGATAATTTCATATAATCTTTTCAGTAAAGCATGATGACGAAGTTCATCATGATAAATAACTTGAACTATCATTTTCTCTTGATCTGTATCAATTTTAGTAAGTAATTCCTTGTAGGTTTCAATGGCTTGAGCTTCTAATTCGATGTGTTTCTTAATATTTTTAGCAATCTTATCAAGCGACTTCTCATTAATATAAGGTACAAATGATGTATTCATTGTCATTAAAACTTCTAATAGACTTGCATGTTTCTTTGAATCTAAAGCAATTGCAAGGATTAGCTCTTTAACTATCTTATTCTCCATACCCTCTACTGAATCTTCAGCAGCTTTTATTATCTTCTTTTCTAGATCCATTTGCTTTTTGTAGAATTTTATTTTCTCTTCATCTGACAATAATATCACCTATTAGAGTTATACAAAAATACTACTATACTTATTTAATACTTTGCAAGAATAAAGAAAGAAAAAAATGCAAGTGGCACTTGCAAGATTTAATTATCTATTTTACTGGTTTCATGGATTTATCAAAGCCGACCCAATCTACAAATATTCTGTAGAGAGGATAGTTTACACTTCCAATTAAGGCATCTAAACCTAATTGTTTTGATCCATAACCTAGAAGAATAATTAAGCCTAAAACTGGCATAATCCAGTTCATTGATAAAGTTGAGGCACTTAACCATCCTGCTGCAAACAAGAAATTCAGATTCATGAATATGCTAACAATAGCAGAGAAATTAACGAATAGGCCAAGTATTAAAGTTATACCAACGATTAACTCACCCAACATAACTAAATAGCCAAATAAAGTGGCATTGGGGAGGAAGACATTAGTAATTAGGTTCACATACCAGCCATTGGGATTTGCTGAAGCAAAAAAGCCTAGTGTTCCAGCCATTCCTTCTGGAAAAGTAGGAGCAGTTTCCAATACTTTCTCTAAACCTGCCATAAACCATTCAACGCCTAGGACTAATCTTATTACAACTAGCCAGACTGAAAAATCCTTTTTCTTCCATAAATTAGTAAAAAACTCTAGACTCATATATATATCACCTATGTAATCCGGAAGGCCCTACATATATAAAAGCTCGATTTGGACAAAAATTCGAGAATTAGGGAGATTTATAAAAGTCTAAACAATTGCTAGGCTATGTCTGATTACAAAATTGAAAAATATAAAGAAGAATATATTGAAGATCAAGCGAAAATTGGTATAGAAGCATCAAAAGGTTGGAATTATTATGGTCAAACTGATGTAAAGGGATTGAAACAAGCCTATTCCCAAGAAACTTTTGATCCAGATACAAGACTTTACTGCTTCAAAGATAACAAGATGGTGAGTTTTGTAACATCACAAATTCTTCCAGTGGGGGAGGATGGAATAAAATCTGCCAGTATAAGGTTTCCATTAAGTTTACCAGGACACGAAGAAGTTTTTGATTTACTTTTAAATGAGATGTTTAAGGTTCTCAAAGAAAAAGAGATACAAATTATTCGAGCTAACATAACTGATACTTGGGGAGATTTCCCCCAGAAAGCCGTAGAATATGGTTTTGAAAAAACAACAACTACAGGTAAAATCCTGGAAATTTCTGTAGATAAACTAGAAACTGTTGAAGGCTCTCAAGAAGTTAAACCCTATAACAAAGAGACAGATCTTGAAGAATTGAAGGAAATTTTTGTTAGAGAACTAAAAATGACTGAAGAGCAAGCAGTTCAAAATTTCGAGCTGATAGACACACATGAAGGTGTTATTGCACATCTTGTTCTACGAGATGAAGGAAAAATTGTTGCTCGCACATATATGGCAAATACTCAAGAAGAAGACAGAAAGCAACTTGGTTATATTTATTCAACAGAGCAAAAATACCAAAAGATACTGTTAGCTAAAGTAGCTGAGATCTGCAAAGAGAAAGAAGCTAAAAAACTCCAAGTAGCACTATTTGGAAACCTTCTACCAACGCTAGATATATATCAACAGCTTGGTTTTGAAATACAAGCAACTTCTGAAAGCTTTGAGAAAAAATTATAACTCTTGAAGTAATTTCTATGATATGAGTAAGTTCAAAAGCATATTAATTATCATTATTGTTCTTTCTTTAGGATTTGGTGGAGTATATTTATTCGTTGAATGGGATAATTTATTCTTTGATAATAATGATCGCTATGAGAATGTTGAACTTGATTACATGAACGTTGTTTATGAAAATCAATCAGACATTTATGCCTTTAATGAGGGTTACAGTTCCTCAATAAACTGTCCTTGGGGTTTTATTCATGAAGGAATAGATTATTTTCTAATAAATAACTCTAAAGTTATTTCAGCTGCTCCCGGACAGGTTGAAAATATAGAATGGAGAGACAATGGAGAAGGAACTGAAAATAGATTTTATGCAAGAATATGGATTAGGTTCAACAAAGACATTCAAATTGGGTATAATTTTGAACCTTGGACACAGAATGAAGAAGATAAGAATCAACAACTATCAATGTTTAGTGTTCAAGTGGGAGATTGGGTAGAAATTGGACAAGAAATCGCTAGATTCTTATACGTTGCAGAAGGAGCTCACATTCATTTTGATGTCATAGAGAACAATGAAAGAAGTTGCATTGAGAAATATTTCTCTGAAGAAGGCTATGATGAGATCATGGAAATGATCCATAGTTTTCATCCAACTTGGGAATTATGTTATCCTTAGCTCGTTAGCTAATGAGGCAGTAGGTTTTTCACAAAAAGGTTAGTTTTTTTTCTTCTCTTTTTTTCTTAATTTAATTTATAAAACTATTAAACAAATTTCACTCTTTGTCCATTTTTGAAACTATAGAGAGAACCTATCTCAAATTGTTTCCAGTCAAATTCATCAAAGAGAGGTTCAGTTGCTAATATACTTATAGGAGTTTGAATGTCTTTGGTTTTCAGGATTATTCTTAACTGGTCGTTCTCACCTATAATCTTATCTTCAAAGGGTGGTCGAATAGTTGTATAAGACATTGACTTGTATCCGGAATAGAAAGCATGAAGCATCTCACCATTTGATATTATGAAGTTCAGGCCTCCTTGTTTAGAGAGTTCCTTGGCAGTCTTTAGAATAGTTCTTGCAAGATCTCTATTGCTTGGAAGTCTCCCATACTTTCTTATTTCTTCCAAGATAATACAAAAAGCTGTTTCAGAATCAGTATCGCCTATTGGTTTTATGAACTCCATTGAATTTACTATGTGCCGATACAATCGAAGATGTCCATGGTGAGCAAAGAACCATCTTGAATCAAAAAGGTCTCTGTCAAAAGGATGAGTGTTATCATAAGTTGCTTTACCAAGTGTTGCATAACGAATATGTGACATGAATGTTTTACAGATGAATTCGTGAGAACTCATAGTTTTCACATCTAATCTGAGGATTTTTTCCATATCTAAAGATTCTTTGAAGGATTGCCATTCAGTTCCAGAATAGAAAGCATAACCCCAGCCATCTGGTGCTTTTTCTTCAAAACTTGAAGCCATTCGGAAGGAGAAAGAAACATTAAGTTCTTCTTGAGTGTTTATTCCAAATAATTGGGTCATACTCTTAACTCATATTAAATATATACTCTGTTCTAATAAATCATTTGTTTCACAAATCCCTAACCCATTCTACAACAATTTATTCTGCTTAATATATTCTTTTGTGGTGAAACAAATTTTAAAAGCAACTTATTGAACATCAGCAATATCGACCTGTACAAAATATTAAGTGATTATCATGGCAAAACAATTTCTAACAAAAGAATGGATTGAGGAATATAAAGATGTAATCAACAATTCCCCAGCCTATAAAGAAGCAGCTAAGACCTGGGAAGGCGATTTCCTATTTGTAATTAAGCCTGATGGGCCATTAGATAAAGAAGTAACATACTATATAGATCTCTGGCATGGAGATTGTCGAGGAGTAGAACTCGTAGAAGAGGGTAAGCCTGTACCAAAAACAGAATTTCAGTATATAGGAAAATACTCTGAATGGTTAAAGGTTATAAGAGGAGAACTTGATCCAATTAAAGGAATTCTTACCAGAAAATTCAAACTAGTGGGCGATAAAGGAAAAGTAATGCGCGCAACAAAAGCTGCAAAAGAACTAGTTAATTCCGCCCAGAAAGTAGATACAGTATTTTTATAGAACCATTTTCGTAATATTTCCGGAAGATAATAATGTGGTTCTATTCTGCTCCGCGACTGATAGTTTTTGGGGAAGATTCTTTAGATGAACTGGAACAAGTAGAGGGAAAGAGCGCTCTAATTGTTACTGATAAAGTTCTTCTAGAGTTAGGTATTCCTCAACAAGCAATTAAGAAACTGGAAGAAAATGGATTTAAGATAACGGTTTTTGATGAAGCATCTTATGAACCAACTATACCTTTAGCTAAGAAAGGTGCGGTTATTGCCGCAAGAGAAGAAGTTGATTGGATTATTGCAATAGGAGGAGGTTCAGTAATTGATTGTGCCAAGTCTATTTGGGTGTTTTATGAAAATCCAGATATAAGTATTGACAGTGTTTTTCCTGAAGATCCACTTCCTTTAAGAAACAAAGCTAGGTTTATCGCAATACCTACAACTAGTGGAACTGGATCGGATGCCAATTGGGCAATTGTAATAACCGATCCTGAAACAAAACAAAAATTAAGTGTTGGACACCGTGATTTAATTCCTGATATTGACATTGTAGATCCAAATTTAACAATTCTACTCCCACCTAAGCTTACAGCATCAACTGGTTTAGATGCTCTTGCACATGCAATTGAAGCTTATACTATAGAATGGAAAAATGATTTTGCTGATGCTATGGCTATACAAGCAATAAAACTAGTTTTTGAGTATCTACCAAAAGCTGTTAGCGATGGTCAAAATATTGAGAATAGAGAGAAAATGCATAATGCTGCTACAATGGCAGGAATTGCAATTGGAAACAGTGAGATTGGAGGGGGACATGCCCTAGCACATTCTGCAGGAGCACTGTTTAAATTACCTCATGGGGAGATGATAGCTATAGCTTTACCCCACATGATGAAATACTGTGCTGAGGAAGAAAATACTGCTAAACATTATGCTGAAATTGCCCATGCGATTGGTGCTCAATTC
>JAUWPI010000128.1 GCA_030611665.1 Candidatus Heimdallarchaeota archaeon
GCTGGCATTTTGCTTCAAAAATGGTCAAAAGCTGATCAAGCAGGTAGATGGATATTATTCTTGGGCATAAATTTTTTTACGCCTCTTCTTCTTATTCTAGTTTTTCTAAACATAGAAACATTTTCAGGTGTTAACTGGTGGTTAATCGCTTCTATGACTGTTATTGGATTAATAGTACCTATGATAATTAATCGTCTTCTGATTAAACGAGAAGAGATTTCAATAGCTAAAAAGAGAGCTTCAATGAATGAAGAGGTTTCTACAATAGAAGAAATTTCCATGGCTCAGAAGGGAGCTGAACTTACTTCATCTGGTTTTGTGAATGCTTTATTCTTCCCATTTCCAATCATTATTGGTATTCTGCCAGATCACCTTCAAGCTGAAGGATTATTAGCTGCTTCTCTTTATCTTTTAGCTCAGACTATATTGAGGAACAGTGTAGGTGTATACATGGGTATTCATTATGGTACTAATTCAAATTCTGTTTCCAAAAAATCTATTTTTAAAATCCTCCGAGGACTAATCCTTTTTCCACCAACTATTGGAATGATTGTCGGTTTGATTTTACGGTTTACCGTAGGATTCGTAGATACTAGTACGAATTTTACTGCTGACATTTTTCGAGATGCAACTATGGTTCTAATGTTAGTTATTGTGGGTTTGAGTTTCCGTTTTCCAAGGAAAGAAGAATGGAAAGAAAAAGTCTTAATTCGGGGGGTTGTTTCAAGATTTGGTGGAGGTCTACTTAGTATAATTCCAATATTCTTTATACCCATACCCCTAGTAGCAAAAATCCCGTTGATTATACAAACAATGGCCCCTCCTGCTGTGGCTAATTCGGCTTATGCAAAATACTTCAAACTAGATGAACTGTTGACGAGCAGATTTATAGCGATTTTGACAATAATTGCACTGATTTTCTTACCTGCAGAAATTGCTCTGTTAGTGTGGTTTGGCACACCAATTTTGTAGTCATTCGAAACATTTTATATACTTCTTAAGAGCTGTGAAAACAGCGTCTAAAGCCGGAGAATTTAAAATGAAAAAAGATCTTACTGTGCGTTTTGTGGGTAGTGCTGGAGATGGGCTTGTATCTCTAGGGTTGCTTTTTGGGAAGATTCTCAAGATGCATAATTTTAATGTGTTAGGTTTTCGAAGTTATCAATCAGTTATTCGAGGTGGATACAATTCTTATCAAATCCGTTTTAGTCAAAATGAAGTTCTCTCTGTTGGTGAGGATGCGGATATTATAGTTCTCCTCAACAAACACGTTACAAAACTTCACAAACCTCTTGTAAATCCAAATGCAATGGTAATTTACGATGAAGATATTATAGATTTAGATGAGTTTGATTATCCAGAAAATATAATTAAATTAGGAATTCCTTTAGCTGCCATTACTAAAGAAATCTCAAAATTGAAAGTTTTAAAAAACATTGTTGGTTTTGGCGCAATCAGTCACATACTTGGCTTAGATGACGTATTGATAAAAGAAGTTATACTAGAACAATTTGGCAAAAAGGGAGAAGAAGTCATATTTACAAATTATGATGCTTTGGATAAAGGTCTTAAATTTGCTGAAGAAAAAGGTTGGTTGCCAATTTGGGAGAAGCATAAAGCTGGTAAAGCAAGACAAATGATTATTACCGGAAATGAAGCAATAGCACTTGGAATGCTTTCAGCTGGACTGAAATTTTATTCAGGTTATCCAATGACACCAGCAACCAGTATTGTTCATTATTTGACAAAACATCTTCCAAAGCTAGGAATGATAGTTAAACAAACTGAAGATGAAATAGCAGCAATAGGGATGGCAATAGGTGCTTCATACTGTGGGGCACGGGCTGCGACAGGAACCTCAGGTGGAGGTTTTTCCTTAATGACAGAGCTAATAGGCATGGCAGGTATTCAAGAAATACCACTTGTAGTGATAAACTCACAAAGAGCTGGACCATCAACCGGTATGGCAACAAAAACTGAACAAGCTGATCTATTCCAGGTATATGGAGCAAGTCAAGGAGAGTTTCCCAAAGTCATAATAGCTCCAAGTACAGTTGAGGATGCATTCAACGTTGGAGTGGAAGCAGTAGAAATAGCTGAAAAATACCAAGTAGTTGTTATTGTTTTGCTTGATTTATATTTGTCTGAAATGAATGCTACTGTCAGAAAACTGAATATGAAACGTAATAATATGAGGTTCAACATCCTAGAAAATCCTGATGACAATTATCGTAGATACGAGATAACGGAAACTGGTATTTCCAAAAGAACAGTACCTGGAACAAAGAATGGGATGTTTTTCACTGGTTCGAGCGAGAGAACAGAAACTGGAACTTCAATTGCTTCGACATTAGCAGGATTACCTGATACTTTACCAATTAGAGTCGAAATGGTAAAGAAAAGAATGAGGAAACTGGATTGTCTTATAAAGGAATTAGACCCTCCCAAACTTGTCGGATCTAAAGATGCTGAAATTACTCTTGTTTCTTGGGGATCAACAATCAATATAGTAAAGGAAGCAATTCTACAGCTTGAGGAAGAAGGAATTCAAGCTAATCATTTGCACTTAAAATATTTGACACCTTTTCATGCAGATGAAGTTGAGAAGATTTTAGCAAATGCAAAACGAACCTTGATAATTGAACAAAACTTCACTGGTCAGCTAAGAGATTTCATCCGAATGAAAACAGGTTTCTTTATCGAACAAAAATTACTGCGATGGGATGGAGAACCATTAGTCACGTCACAAATTGTAGAAAAAGTCAAAGAGGTAGTAAAGAATGAGTGAAGAATACAGTTTATCTCTAAAAGATTTCGAAAGTTCATTTCGACCAACATGGTGTCCAGGTTGTGGAAATTTCTCTCAATGGAGAGCAATACGTCAAGCTTTAATTGATTTAGAAATCCCTCAGGAAGAAGTTGTTTTAGTGAGTGGGATTGGTTGTTCATCACACATGCCTAACTTTCTTAAGGTGTATGGTCTACAAACCCTTCATGGTAGAGGTATTCCAGCAGCTACTGGTATCCGTCTTGCTAACCCAAAACTTACTGTGATGGTTTATGGTGGAGATGGAGATATCTACGGTATTGGAGGAAATCACTTTCTACATGCTTGCAGGAGAAATGTGGATATTATTACCATTGTTTCAAACAATAGTGTATATGGTTTAACTACTGGTCAAGCTAGTGCTACAACTCCCGTAGGAACAATAACAAGAACTACGCCAAGAGGTTCCATAGAAAACCCACTTAATCCAATTTCAGTGGCATTGTCAGCTGGAGCCACATTTGTAGCTAGAGGCTTTTCTGGTGATTTAAAACATCTGAGTTGGATTATCAAAGAAGCTATTGACCATCGAGGATTTGCTTATGTCGATGTACTTAGTCCTTGTATAACTTTCAACAGGAATCAAACTTTTGATTATTACAGGCAGAAGGTTTACAAAGTAGAAGATACTGGTCATGATAGAGAAAACTTCTCAGGAGCTTTGGATCTAGGAAGTCAGATTTTCATAAAAGATAAAATACCTATTGGAATCTTCTATCAAATCGAGCACAAAACAACTTACGAAGAAAGAGATTTTGCTTTGAATCAAGGAATCATACCTGCTCAAGCTCCTCTAGACCTAACTGAAGAACAAATCAAAATCATAACCGAGGAATTTTATTAATAAAAAGGGGTTAAAAATGAAAGTAACAAAACAAGAAGCGATAAAACTCGGTATAACCCTTGCAATGATTGTAACAGCGATTACTCTTACCATGTTGTTTACTCGTGGAACAGTTGATATAAGCAATCATGAAGCAACTTTACATGCAAGATATGACTACAAAGATGATGGTAATATAACCCATGTTTATACAACTGAAGTAAACTTTACTTTTCTAATTACTAACAGCTCAACTTATCCTGAAATTATAGAAACTTACGACTTAGGAGATAATTATACATTATGGTTAGCATACTCTCCAGTAGTAGAAATAGGTTATAACAAACAGCTAATCTTTCGAGTTTCAATAACAGATGAAACAAATACAACTGTATCTCAAATACCGGTTATTGGCAACTTCAGCATAGATATAAAATGTACGGAAACAGATGAAAATATAGAAGGACTAGATCTTACCTTACCAGCATCTTCTATAAAAGAAGATCACGTACAACAGGAATGGGTAATATTCACTTTCCGATTACCATATAAAACAAATATCGTTCTAACCTTATTATTTCTCGTTGGTATTCTCTGGGTGATGGAAGCGATTCCTTTGGCTGCAACAAGCATAATGATACCAATTTTTGGTGTGATATTTCTTAGCTTAAGTGCTAAAGGCTTACTTGCTCCATTTGCTGAACCAGTTATCTTTCTATTTCTCGGTGGATTTATAATTTCGAAAGCAATGAACAAGACCGGAGTAGATAAATGGATCTCTCTCAACATTGTAAGAATTAGTCCAAATAATCCCAAAATCTTGATGCTGCTAATGATGGTTGTTACAGCTGTTCTTTCAATGTTCATGAGTAATACTGCAACAGCTGCCACAATGATACCTATAGCAGTAGCTGTTACAGATAAACTCAAAGTGAATAAGGAGATTGAAGAAGAAAAAATTGATCGATATGGTAAAGCACTAATTTTAGGTATTGCTTACAGTGCGTCCATAGGCGGTATTGGTTCAGCTATAGGTACTCCAGCTAATCCAATTGCTATTGCTTTGCTTGCTCAATATGCTGATGTTCATATTTCATTTATTGAATGGTTTATTTTTGGTTTACCAATAGTTTTGTTGATGTTACCTCTAGTCTGGTTATATCTTTGGTTCATACTGAAACCAGAAGTGCCAAAAGAAAGTATTTCTAACGCAAAATCAGCAGTTAAGAAAGAATTGGATAATATGGGACATCTAAATAAAAAACAAATTTATGTTCTAGTAGTTTTCTTCCTTGCTTTAGTTCTATGGTTCTTAGAAGGAACGATTAAAAAATACCTATTCCCAACTTTCTCTTCTTCTATTGTTGCTCTTCTTGCAGCATTTATGCTGTTTATTCCCGCAGTATTTAGTGGTTCAAAAATATTAGAAGGAAGAGATATAAATGATCTCAATTGGAATGCTATTTTGATTTTCGGTGGAGGTTTGGTTTTAGGTGTAGTATTAACGGAAGCTGGAGCTGGAGATATGATTGCATATTCCCTCGAGAATCTGAATATATCTCACAACATTCTTTTCATAGCTATGATTGCAGTGCTTGGTGTACTTCTTACTTTAATAGCTTCAAATACGGGATCAGCTGCAATACTTGTACCATTAGTCATCCCGCTAGGATTACTTTTCGGTATAGATCCTGTTCTTTTAGCTGTTGTTGCTGCAATAGGATCAAGTGTTGACTTCATGCTTCCGCAAGGTACGCCACCAACGATGATTGCTTACAGCACGGGTAAATATACTATTCGAGAAATGGCAAAAATAGGTTCAATAGTAGACATTTTCGGATTATTACTAATAGCCTTTGTTCTACCATTCTTCTGGAGAGCCGTTGGAGTGGTTTATTTCTAAAACTACTCTCTTCATTTTTTCCTATTCTTGAATTTCCTTCTCTACTTCAAGAATGAATTTGGAGATTTTTACAGCGGATTCTCTACTGTGCGTTTCCTGATAAAGGATTACATCCTCAAATGTTGTATTTGGAATTCTTTTAGCAACATCTACACTCTTTTCAAAAGTGTGCATTTTATCTGTAGATGCAGCAATTATGTAGGTTGGGCATTTGATGACAGAGTAATCAGCATCTGATTTATAGTAAAATAAATTCATTGCACATTTCTTCATCCTTTTGGGATTACTTGTAACAATATTCCTTTTGTTTAGATAATATGAACCTGGATCATTTTTCATGTCCGTTCTAAGATATTTTAGAATGAATTTTAACATTGGTTTGAAGACATAAAATAACCTGTGAGGGAGTAATCTAAAAAGAACCTTCATCCAATCTGAGAATGAAAAATTAGCTTCAGGACTGATAAGTATCAAACCTTTTGGTGGATTATGCCCTCCATCCAAGAATTTTACAGCAACTTCAGATCCAAAAGAATCACCAAATAAATAAAAGCCTTCTTCATTCAAATTGTAATGTTCAACTACTTTGCTTATGTCTGTAGCATATCTTTCCATTGAATAATCTACTTTCTTTTTGTCGTAATGCTTTGCAGAGCTCTTTTCTCTTGTTTCAATATGATAAATATGCCCAACATTTGAAAGTTCATGATCAATATCTATCCAACCTAAAAAATTAGAACATAGTCCTGCAACTACAACAATATTAATCTTTGAATCTGGTTGTTTACAATCAATTTTGAACACTCTAAGAATTATCCCTTCTTCTACTGTAACATAATCAAGTTCTAGCCAAGGAAACATAAAAAAATCAACTGTCTCCCTTGAAGAAAGTGGAAGATTCTTTAGAAACACATCATCCATTCAAGCTTAGAAATAGCTGAACTTGTTAATAAATATTTATTTCTCAATGTATTAATCTTCAAATTATTCCTCCAAATAATTTTCATCTTTAGTTGGTTCTGGCTTCTTAGAAGGCCACCAATTCCACTTTTCAGCAATTGACATTATAGCGGGGACTAATATAGTTCTCACAATAAAAGTATCTACTAATACTGCAACACAAAGCATAAATCCAAATTGATTAAGAACCATTTCTTTTGATAGAAGAAGACCTGAAAAAGCTATAGCCATGATTATTCCAGCAAATGAAATGATATTCCCAGTTTTGTATAATCCCTTGTGAATTGCTGCTTTGTCTGTATAGCCTTTGTTTCTATATTCCGATATTCTAGATAGTAAGAAAATATCATAATCTAGACCAAGTCCAATCAGAATCGAAAATGCCATTATAGGAACCAACCAATAGAAAGCATGAACATCCTGCAGAGGAGAAAATACGCTATTTAAGAAAGATGTTTCGAAAACCAATACTCCTAAACCATAAATGAAAGATAAAGTTATTCCTATTGTAAATATCAATCTCAAAGGTATGAAAACCGACTTGAACATTAACCCAATCAAGATATAGACAACAATTAGTGTGATTGAAATCATAAGTGGAAATAACTCGTAAACCTTATCTATTGCATCAACCATAACTGTTGATCCTCCTGCTAGATACAACTTATAACCGGTAAGGTCCTCATATCGTTCTAATATCACTCTAGTTTGTTTTATCCAACTTTCTGCATCGTCCCCCCAAGGATCAAAAGGTGTTTGGACTTCCATAATTGTCGTTGAATTTTCTTCGTTTGTATATTTGTTATAGATGGATTTGTAAATCACACCAAACTCACCTGTATTTGAAGGATCAAGCAACAATTGTACGCTACTGAAGTATGGCAGTTCCATGTCATTTATCCTGACTATTGACACGAAGCTTTCATTGTATACTGCCGTTTCATTAGCAATATCATGTATCAGATCTTTAGCTGTATAAAAGAATGAAGAAGTGTTTAACCCATTTGTTTCATTTGTTTCGATGATGATATAGAATGGCATAACTTGTCCAGGGGCAAAATCCTCTTGCATAGCTATGTATGCTTCACGCGAATCAACCCCTCTAGGAAGAATCTGATTGAAATCGATTGATCTTTGAAACTTGAAAACTTGAATTGAAATGGGGATAGTTATAACTACTATAACTAAGATGACGACTAGAGCATATTTAGTAGAGAATTTACTTATTCTATACCAAATGCTTTTCGCTTGGTTAACCAAATCCTGTTTCTTATAATCTTCAAACTCCCCTTCTTTTATTCCTTCACTCTTTCTATACCATTTCAATTTACTAAAGAATTTTCCAAAAGTAAGAAGTAATGCAGGAGTGAGTGTTAGATTAACTAGAAGTGTTGTAACTATGCAGACTGCTGCACCAATACCTATTGTTGAAAGAAGTTGTAAGGGGAAAAAAATCAGCCCAAGAAAAGTTATTGCTAATGTTAACCCACTCAACATAATTGTGTGACCTGCATGTTGACTCATCTGTTTTGTTGCTTGAGAATTATCATTGTGCTTTAGGATTTCTTCTCTATACCTTGTAAGTAAGAAAAGTGAATAATCAATTGATAAAGCAATGACAAGACTCATCATGATAGAAGGAACAAAAGAGAAAATGTTAGTTGTCAGAGCTAAAGGATACATTATCAAGAAAGAGGTTAGTATGCTTGTCGCCATAGAGAGAATGGGTAAAATCATTAATTTCAAACTTCGAAGAACAAAAGCTAATACCAGCATTGCAATCGGAATTACAATCATATCCATCAATGCTAAATCTTCTTGAGTGACTTCTTTCATATCCATATACATTACAGTAAACCCAGTTAAGAAAGCATCAAATTCATTGTCTTCATTTTTCATAGAAGCAAGATTATCTCTTAGATAGTAAATGAAATCATTAATTATGCTACTTTCTCCTTCATGCTTTAAATCTATGATAAATAACATAGATCTCTCTGAATCTGCAACAAAGCTTCCTGCAGCTGAACTGAAACCTAGATCAGTAAAAATATAGTAATTTAAGATGGAAACTATTATAGTTTGATCAGAATACTCGTTGGTGATATCCGTAACATTTTGACAGAAAGTTTCAACTTCAGTGTTAACCACTGATACGTTCTCTTCTTTCATTCTAATTAGTATAACAACACTTGTTTCATTAGCAAATTCTGGAAATTCAGCCTCTAGAACCTCTTCAGCAATTTGACTGGGAGAACCTTTA
>JAUWPI010000102.1 GCA_030611665.1 Candidatus Heimdallarchaeota archaeon
TGTCATCCATCGGAATAAATTGACGTAATATTATAGTAAAAATATACGATACAACAATTATTATTCCTGGGAAAAAAAGAAATAAATAGCTTAGATCACTTACTAGAGAAGTTATCGCATAACCTTTTCCAAAGATAACAAGGACAACATATTTGATTATTAGATAGGCTGCAATTATCGCAATTATGAGCCACGAAATGATAATGAGGGATGCATTGCTGGAAACAAAAGAATAAACAACAAATGTAACAAGAAAAATTGTTACTACCAAATCTTGTAAAACTTTTTCTCTTTTAATTGATAAAATTCTTCTTACTGAAGTTTTGTGTTCCTCTTCTGAACTTATAATCTCTAAAGATTTGCTTGTTACTGTTGTTTTACGGTTGAATAAGTTGACTTGACAGTGGATACAATGCTCTAAAAACATATCAGTTCTTTCACTACAAACAGGACAATTAATCAAATTAAATGTCTCTTCTAGTTCTTGCTGTTCTTCTTGATATCCTGCAGTTTCCACGAGTTTAGTTTTCTGTTGAAGAAGAGAAATAAAAGTTCTGGATTGGATATTAGTGAACTGGAATGGAATGTAAAAAAAGTAACATAAGATGAGAATTACCTTAAGAGAAAATATAAAATAGAGGAAGAAAAAATATAGTATGAAATTAAGGTGATTTAGTATGAGTTTTGAAGAAGAAGTAGCAAAATTGGGCCAAGAAGGTACAATTGGAGTAGCATGGTTGGTTGGAGACGATTTAAAAGTATATTATACCTATGGCGACTGGGCAGTTGATCCATTGATACCATTCAACGCTTGGAAGAACCAAATTCACACAATTGACTTTGGTGGAGGTCTCAAATTTACTGTCATAACTTTGACTCCCGAAAGACTTATCTCTACTAGTTTAGGTGGTCAAGGTCACATTTGCATTGCAAGGTGTCCTAAGTGGAATGGATGTGTGGTTGCGTGGTCTCCAAAAGATATTGAGAAGAATTATGCATACGCATCTGCAGCACGTTTAGCGGCAAAAGTTGGGGGTTAGAAAACAACTTATTTTAGGGTGTTTTTTTGACTATTCCTTCTTTTATTTCTGAAAAAACTGATTTCTTGTTGATTACTCTTAATGTTCATCCTAGTTCAACTCAGAAGAAAATTTTGATTACTGAACATGTTTTTGACATTTATGTGAATGAACCTCCTGATAAAGGAAAAGCAAACAAAGCTGTTATCAAATTTCTTTCTAAATATTTTGATGTTCCTAGCTCATCTTTTTCAATAATTAAAGGTCATAAATCTAAAATAAAAATTATCTCCGTTACTGAAGATAAAATGGAAAGAGTAAAACAGACAATTGTAGGAGTTATTAATTAAGACTCATCTTCTCGAATGCTCTGATTAGCTCATTTCTTTCATTAAAAATGTTGTACAAATTACTGCTTTGTGACATTAAACCTGTGATGCTGATTTCGACTGTATCTAGCATCATCTCCTCTAGACTTACCTGATTTTCAACGATTTTTTCTTTGAATTCTTCAGCATTGTCCAAGATATCTATTTCTAATAGATATAGTATAGATAGATCAATACCATGCTCTCCTTCTACGCTCTTTACATCAAAGAAAGTACTGTACTTATAATCAGTGTTATCAATCTCTTTCAACATATCTTCAATACGTTTAGCAACAATACCTGAAGGACCCCAGCTAGTTAATAATTGAGAATGAATCAATAGTTCGTTCACTTGAGCCATAGCATCTTTAGAGTCACGAAGCAAGGTAAATAGTTTTTTTCGAAAAGCTCTATCGGAATCACTTCGATTTTCTAGGTCAGAATAACCTTGATACTCAGGAATATTTGTCATTAATATCTTCAAAGCTTCTGGAATTTTACCGCTGGTCTCATCTTTTACAGGCTTATTTTTTTTACCAAACATTTGATGTCACTTTTAACTTATTTTTTTTGATTTAAATATATTGTGTGTATTTCTTGATTTGATGTAGAGTCTTCAGGAGCTTTATCTTCAACAATTCTTCCAGTGAATCTTGGGAAACGAAGGGCTAATCCATCTGTTCTTCCACTTAAAAGACCTCTTGCACAAGTATGTATCTGGCTTACAGTAATTTCTGCTCCTGTTACCTCAATAATGATAGAAGGTTCAAACCAGATCTGGCATTCTGTGTCACTTACAACTTCCTTGGGTTTTGCTCGTACCAATTTTATGAGAACATCATAAAAATATTGAAGATTCTTATCACTAAAACCAGTGGCAACTTTTGTAAACGTTCTATATACAGCATCGTTCTGGTCAAAGCAACCAATTAGGAAAGTACCGTATAATCCAACTCTCTTCCCTTTACCGTAATCAGCTCCTAGGATGACGAGATCAAATGAATCTGATAGTTTGTCAACATAATCTGCTTTGTATTTTACCCAATTCCAACCTCGAGCTCCAGCTTGATAATAAGAACCTTCTGAGATGTCTTTACCCATTACTCCCTCACAGCCATTCTTTAAAGCTTGTTGAAAGAAGTTTTCAATATCATCAGCGTTTTCAGCAATTGTCTGGTGAGAAAATTGAATATTATCATTCGTTTCCACAAGTTTTTCCAATAACTTTCTCCTGTCTAAATAATCATTTTCTATCTCTGACTTCCCAAAGGCATAAAGTGAATCAAAAAGATACACTCTTACAGGAACCTCGCTGATTTTCTTCTCGATATCGTGTTTTCTTTTCCTTTTTGAAACTTGTTGAAAAGATAGTATTTTATCCTTTTGCAAATCATAAGCTACAATTTCCCCCTCAATTATGAATTCATCTTCTTTAGCAGCTTTGTTTATGAATTCGATTACATCAGGGAATTGGTTCGTTATATCTTCTGGTTTTCTGGAAAACAACTTGGTTGTTGTACCTTTCTTATGTATTTGAACTCGCAACCCATCATACTTGTATTCAAGTGAAACCCTTCCTCCGAATCTTTCTAGCAATTCTTCTGAGCTTGAAACTCTTTGTGCTAGCATTACTCTTATTGGATTGAAAATTTTTACTTCAACTTCTCTAATGCTCTCTAAATCTTGTGCAAAAAGTGTAGAAGCTACAAACTCGATGTCTGAGGTTCTATTATAAGCTCTCTCTAGAATGTCTTTATTTTCTCTAGTACCTGTTTTTGCCAGAGACAGAGCTTCTAATAGTAATTGAGTTGCCACTCCTAGTCTTAACTGACCACACACCATCCTAATTATATATCTTGTTTCCAGCGGGGTGACTTTGGAAATAAGGCCAGATAATGTTCTAATCTTCCTATCTGAGGATCCTTCTCCAGACATTTTTGCTATAGAATCGAAAATATTCCATATGTCTAGAACATCCAACTCTTGTCTTTCTTCTTGTTTGGTAAAAGCTAATAGAGTCGATTGAGGTTTTTTTTCTAATAGCTGATGAGCTGTTTTTCCTAAATCACCATACTCCTCTAACAGAGTTTGAACAGATTTATCGCTTTTCCCTGTAGCTATCGCTAATGATTTAATCGCCATTCTTTCAGCTAGCATTAGTTCAATTCCAATATAATCTGGATACAGCTTACCTAAAGTTAAAAGTGCGATTTTCCCAATCTCTTCTGCATCAGAGTCTTTTATTGCATCTGCTAAAATATCAACCATTTCAAGTTTTTTCTGAGTTTTTTCTAATTTAAAATAGCACTGCGATAATTCTTTGAATTTCACATAAATCTATCCTAGAATATTCTTTTCTTGCCTTTTTGTTCCTTTATTTCAAGAACAATTTCACTCATTAAATGAATAAGATTTGCACTTAATACATCGACACTATTTTTTAGTTCTTTTATCGCATCTACGACTTCTGTTAAATCAGATTTTTGCAGATGTTGAGAAACTACAGGTACTTGACTACTTTCTTGTATTTGTTCCTCTAAAGTTTCGTCAAAAATTAGTACTTCTTGTTCAAATTTATCAGCTGTAGTTGGTGAAGGAATGGAATCTTCATCGATCCTACGAACTTTATCTTCTCGTTTTTTCTTAGCCTCGCTCTTTAGTTTCTCCTTCTCTCGGATTTTTTCTAGATATGGTAAAACTTGAGAATAATCTATACCTTTTCTTCTTGCCATATCTGTGAGAAGTATATCTCTATATCCTGGATCTTCTATGTTGAGTTCAGAAATATCTTTTTCTAAATCTTGAATTATTGCAATTGCACGATAAATTTCGTCCTTTGAGAGTTTAGTTTCTACTTTCTCCTTTTTTGGCTCCTTTATTCTCATCTCTTTTTTTAGTTCCTGAACAATTGATGTTGGAGTATCCTCTGTGTCAGGAGCATGTGTTTTAGGAATAGCTGGTGGTTGAAGGGAAGTTTTGCTCTGTATCTTTAGTTCAGGTTCTGCTTCCATTTCAGTAATTTCTTCAGTTCTACTCATTGGAACCTCCGAAATATAGTTGAAAATATTGAAAGCTAATTTCTTATTATCCCTTAGTTTTAGACCTGATTTTAGATTAGAAAACATTAAGTAAGACCCACAGACCAAAACTGTTCCTAACCCGTAAGAAGCAATGGCTAAAACTGTTACACTTGGTGGATCACTATCGGAAGATGTTCTTGCAAGTTCTATTCCTTTCTTTCCTATGTTGATTGAACAACCTGATACCATAGTTATATCTTTAATCCCTTTTGTTATGGAATGGTCAAAGAATTTACTAATAACTGGGTTACTTTCTAGTTTTAAATCATAGTTCTTGTAATCGAAAATTTGGTTTGCTACAATCTCCATGTCGAAATGCTTCAGAAGTGTATTCATATTAGTGTTTAATCCTCTATCTCCGCCAGCATTAGTGAAAATGGCTACAGACCCACCTTCGTCTATAAACCGTAAGAGTGCTTTAATTTCATGTCCATATAATTTTGAACCATCAGGACAGAGAAATACAAGAATATCGTATTTTGAAATTACTGTATACTTTATTGGAAAAGTATCCAAACGGTTGACTTGATGTCCTGATTCCTCAAGTATTTCAGCTAATTTTCGAAAGTTATCAAAAATAAGACCTCTTTCTTTTTGGGTTTCATCGAACAAAATTTTCATATTAACACCTTGCAATTTTGATATCTATGCAACTCTATTAAGAACAGTTAAAGATTCATAAATATAAGTTTGATGTTGGTGAAAACCCACCAAAAAAGAATATAAACGTTTCAATACAGTCTCTATTAGCGAAAAGCTTCGCATCACTTAAACTTTAATATAGGTTATTTCCAAATATAATTATCCGGTGATTTAATGTCAAAGTTCGATTTCAGTGATCAGAGTACTCTTTCTTCAACAAGGCTAGATATAATAATTCTCCATTCTCAGAAAGGCGGTCCTGGAAAAACAACCCTTTCCTGCAACATTGCAAAAGAATTGGCCAGAAGAGGTAACAAAACAGTTATTATTGATCTTGATATTGCCCAACCTACAATTCAGCACATATTTCACATAAAAGAAACTAGTGTAAAAAACACGATTAACGATGTTCTTCTCGGAGAATCAGCTGTATCTGAGGATGTGTTAAACAAAACAGATGATCCAAATCTGTTTGTAATTGTAGCAAAAGAAAACGTAGAGTATGGTGAGGGTTTGCTTTCTATGCTAGAAGACATTCAGAAACATTCCTTCTTTGCTCTACATGAAATGACAAAATTCCTCTTGAGAATGGGATTTAGGTATGTAATTTATGATTGTGCCCCTGGATATAAACTTGAATCTGTAAATGTTGCAGCTATAGCTGATGCTCGAATTTTTGTTGTAAGACCTTCCACTTTTAGCTATGAAGGAGCAAAACAAATGTTAAATGATATCTACAAGAAGCTTAATATTCGTTCTCTAAACTTTTTTGTTTTCAATCAACTTCCCCACAGTCTAAAGAAGGAAAGTCAAAATTTGCTTAATTCATGGAGAGATGGCATAATAAAGCTTTATGAGCCAGAGACAATTACTTTTCTTGACTTCCTTCCAATTTCCCATGAAATTATGGAAATGGCTCTCAAAGGAGAGTATATTTTTCCAGAATCAGACCCTATGTATGAGAAACTCACCAAAATAGTTGATAACGTTATTGAAGCAATTGATGAGATGAAAAAGGTAAAATTGAAAGAAGAAAAATGATTTTTCTCGGAATCTTTGCTAAATTTTATATGTTACAATGTATTTAGTATTATTAATGAGCCAAATTGTAAAATTCCAATGTCCACCAAAACAGTTTAATTAGTTTTATTTTATATTTTAAAAGGCTTACACATAATATAGAAGTTTACTCTGAAAAAAAATTCCTTATGCAACAAAAGTCATACATCCAATTATCTCTGTAGGTTTTGCAGATAATCATAATAATGTTTATCCAACAATAATTACAAAACCTGACATTATTTTTGTAATCTCTCTCTTTACATGGGAATCAAGAAAATTGTCAACAGAACCAGAAATGGAAAAGAGGAGCTAGCAAGGCTCTCAAAAAACGGAAGTGATTTTTAGATTGAAATTCAGGATTGTGCTAGCTTCAAAGAATAATAAGAAAAATGGTATATAAAGGAGGTAAAAAAGTATTTTACCAGTTTATAAATGAATTGTGGGATAAGAAGTCAGAAGAAGTATGAACTGGAAGATGATATTCATAATCTATGCGAAAGGGAAAGGAGAAGAAAAGATAGAATTAGCAAGAAACAAGATAACAGGAGTAGATGATCTGTTATTCTTTATAAATCACTTCTATGATGAACAGAGGGAATGGAGGGAAAGAGGGAAGATGTGGGAGTATGAGATAATAATAGTAGATGAGTTGGGGAAGGAGTTGTCGATGAAGAACATAACAGAACTGATGGAGGAAAAGGGGGAAATGTTGAGTTTTTTTCAGATGACAAGGAAAGCGATAGGTGAGATGCTAACAGACGGAGTGGGATGAACTGTTCAGCATAAAAGAAAAAATGATCAGAGGGGCATTAATACTAGTTTTCGGGGTAGTGTTTATCGTATTGGTGATAGTGTTGATAATATTGTTTCCAATTTCGAATAACGGTCAATCTACAAATCAGATGTATGGATATTTGCTTGGGATGGGAATGTTAACAATAATAGTATTTGAGCAAAAGATGATAAAAAAATGGTTAAAAAATAGAAGAGAAGAAAAAAGAGTTTTACGGGATTATTATTGGGAGCAAGAACAGAGAAAAAATGCTGTTTTCAAGTATCATTCAGAAGAGAGATTAAAAAAGATGAAAAAGGAGATTGTGAGAGAACTTCTGTTTAGAGAAGAATATGTAACTAAAGTGATCAATGGAGAAGAAATAGGAGAAGAGTTAGCTGAAATAGCTAAAGAAAGATATGAGATAATGGGAAAGGGGGAAATTATCCGAATAAAAGAAAAGTGGGAATTGAGTAGGTTAAAAGAGAAAATAAATGTAGAATTGGCTCTGCGAGAAGAAGTGAAAAACGCCATAGAAGAAAACAGAATGATAAAGATGGAATATTGGGGACTAATTCTAGAGAGAGGAATAGTAAAATGATGCAAAGAAATAATGAAAAGAGAAAGAACAGGTGGGAGAACTGGTCAGAAAATATAGCACTTTTAGTTCTTACAATATTGGTGGTGGTAGGGACGATAGTTCCTCTTTCACTGATAGAATTTGAACAACAGATAATGTCGATAATAATTATTTTCAGTTTAGCAGGATTAGCAGAAATGACTTATGTTTTACTAGAAATTATTAATCCTATCATAAGAAAGCGAATAGAAGGAACGGAAAGGAAAGAAAAGATTATCAGAAAGCATTTTGGTGTAGAAGAGGGAATAAAGGGAGTAAAATATAGAAAATTCGGATTAATGGAATTAATCAAAAGAATAGACAATAAACTGATTCTGTTTTACGAACACAAGAGAACAAGAGAAAAGATAACAGTAATTCAAGAGGGATACAGGAAAGTTAAGAGTTAAATCAGAAGCGGGTGGATTATGACCGAAGAAGCTAAGGTTGACGAAATATGTAGACAAATCAAAGAAGAGAAGTATAACGAGTTGATCGAACAACTCAAAAACAAGGAGAAAGAGAGGAGACTTTTCATAGTTGAAGAATTAGCTGAATTGGGAGACGAGAGAGCAGAAGAACCATTGACGGATTTACTAATAGCGGAACTGTGCAAAATAGATTGTTTACCTCCACTAGAAAGATTAGATATGTATGTACATTATCACACCCAAACAAGAGAGGAAATGTTCATAGAAAAAATAGATCAAGCTATAACTAAGGTAGCATCAGGGCTGTTTGATTATGTAGATACAGCATATGAGATAGACAGAATAATGACAGATGCGTTAAGAAAACTTACTAATAGAAAAGAAGAGAAGGCTATAGATATCATAACAGAAATAATAGAATTAGAATTACCAGAAGAGAGAGAGGAATATGTTAAGTATCCGTTAATGGAAGCATTAGGGAAAATAGGAGGGAGGAAAGCAGAGGAGATACTAGTGGAATATGCTCTAAAAGAGGAAGAAAATCAAGAGAGAAGTTCGGATGCTGTGTCAGTACTGGAACTAGTGGGAGGAGAATATACAGCAGAAAAGTGCAAGAAATATTAGAGAATGAAGTGGATTACTTCATGTTCTTGAGACAGTATGCTATAGAAATACTAGGAGAAGTATACCACCCTCAATCCATAGATGTACTAGAGAAGACATTGGAAAAAACCTCTGTACCGGAAGAAAGAAGAGCGATATATAGGTCAATTAACAAATTAAGAAGAAAAGAACAAAGAGACAAGAAAGAAGTTTGATTGTATTCAATTTTGCTAGATTTATAAAGGATGAAAGGCTTATTAATTTCGGTAAAAAAAATTACCTGAATAAAAAATAAGTGAATACCGCTATGAGTGGTAATATCTCATCGAGAACCTCATGGTTATTTGATGAAGGATTATGGAGCCCTAAGGGATTAACGGATTTGGATTTAACAGATTTTTTTACCAAATCAATAAACAGTGATTACTGTGAAAAAACAAATTAGAAGTGAAAATAGAAATGCCAAAAGGTAGTAAGAGTTCAAGAAATAATAGATCTAACTTAAAAAATCCTAATAATGCTTCAAATAAAGCTTCCAAGGATAATAGATCAAATCAAATGAACCCAAATAATGAAGCATATGAATCTTCAAGAGAAGAATAAATGTGACTTCTTCTTTTTTTTCTTTTTTATTAATGAAGAATGAGATTTTAAAGTGAACTCTATCAAAGATAAATGTTTTTCATCTCGTCCTATTCGAAGAGAAAAGATGGTTTTCATGCTCTCTCCTCAAATTAGAGAAGAAAAATAACACTTTTCTTCTAGATATGGTCCACAATAAAATTTCAATGACACTTGTCATTCCAACTAAATATACTTATCTTTCTGGCTTAAGCACAAACAGTCATTTCACATACCGATTTTTTCTTTTTCAAAAGCATGAAAAATGTCAGAACATCTAGTAAATAACTGCTCATCATCAACAAGTTGCATAAGACTACTGTAACTGAAATTAGCAATGTGCTCAAAACTGTGTCTATCTTCAGAAGAGATCACAAAGAGATGGGAAAGTGCTCTCTTATCCTTGTTTTCTTGTGAACCAAAAGAAGTGCGAGGTACAAGACGCATCTGTTTATTAGGAAACAAAAGTCTCTCATTAAAGATTAGAGGACCATAATATCCGGGCATTCGTAACTTGAATTGGGGTTTAATTGAGTAGATATTAAAAAGCCATTCAACATCTTCAACCATCTTAAGATTGTCAATTAAGGTAGAATTATTTGTATTCAAATCTTCATTAGACAGAACAGTTTCCCTAGTTCCAATGATAATTCTAAGATCAGAAAGATGCTCTCGAGAGATGTTTTCCAGTCGTTTGATACTGAAATAATTTCTTAAGATCTTAAATCGGAGATAGTCAAGCTTGTTGTTTTCTGTCTTCATCTCCTCGTATTCAGTATGAGTATACTTGTAATAGTCTATGCTTCTGTAGAAAGAATCAATCTTCAATCCAAGTTTCTTTAGCTTATTCTCACTTGGTAGATACTTTTTAGCACTTCTAGGCCATTCAAATCTATAACCTGCGTATTTAGTAGTATCTACATCCTGTGCAGGAATAGCTAATCGGATTTTTGAAAAATCTCTTGCAGCAAATTCAGCTTGTAAAAGAAGATTTATCACCATAACTCTACGACTAATTCTCGGCGTTTTAATATTTTCGTGCAAGGCAGAGAGTAGAAAGTAAAAAAAGATGAATTTAGTTAGGCAATTTGTGATTGATAACTTATTTTGTTGGGGTAGTTAATACAGAATTGTTATTCCGTTTTGAGAAGAGTGAATTTCTCTCGTTCTCTACAGAAAGGATTAGGACAGACGGTAGGTTTAGGGGGTAGGTCTTCTTTATGAGAAATTTTAAATCTTTCACCACAGCTTCCACACGAATAAGAGGAGACATGCTTTGAGGAACGTTTTTCTTGGGAATCTATGGTGAGTTTCTTGTAGGACATGAGTCAAAGAATATATTGTCTTTGGGTGATAAAAAACTTTCTTGATTTTGGTGTTTTTATATTGATGTGGATGACAAAGAGCTGAAAGTAACGTAAACTAAGTATGGAAAAGATAAGCTATGGCTAAGATACACTATTACAGAGAAGGAAAGTTAGTAGTGGAAGAGGAGAAAGAGGAAGAGTATTCAGAATATAAGTTAGATATAATATACTTAGAATCGTTCAAGACGTTTTTTGCAACAATAGAGGCTCTAACAACAGAATCAAGCTGGATACCAAAGAAGGTAATATCGAAAGAACAGAGAATAAAGAAATGGTAC
>JAUWPI010000144.1 GCA_030611665.1 Candidatus Heimdallarchaeota archaeon
TATAATCAAGCACAGTTATAGAGAAAATAACTGACTGAATTTAATCTATTTTAATTTGAAATTCTGCTAGAAAGTTTCTTAATAACGAATTATTAGTGTTATCTAATGTTTATTCAAAACTATGAAGATCTTATGAAACTAGCCCGAAATGAAACTGAGAAAGAGGTTATGAATGTAATCTTATCCTCGATTAATGATCTTCTAGCTTTTGCACAACCTTCTATAATTATGTCTGATTCTATAATATTTGATGACAATACTCTAAGAATAAATGGGAACTCAGTCGATTTATCTTCCTACGAGAATTGTTACCTGGTATCTTTCGGAAAAGCTTCTCAAGCGATGTCTAGTTGGATGATTGATAATTTTCCACAGTCATTTTCGCGTATTATTATTGTAAGCCCAGAAGAAATTCAATCTAGATTTGCCTCTATGCCTTCTTGTCATTGTTTCAGAGGTGGACACCCAATTCCTAATGAACAGAGTGTGTTAGCAGCTGAAGAGGTTCTTAAACTTCTACAAACACTTACGGAAAGAGACCTGTGCTTCTTTCTTATATCAGGAGGAGGAAGTGCTCTTCTAGAGTCTCCAGATTTTAACATATCTCTTCAAGAATACAAACTATTGCAAAAAGGATTACTTTCTTGTGGAGCGCCCATTCATGAAATTAATACAGTAAGAAAGCATTTCTCAAAAGTAAAGGGGGGGAAACTTGCATCAGTTTCCAACACAAGCATTATGTCCTTTATTATCTCAGATGTGATTGGTAGCGATCCATCCTCCATAGCTTCAGGACCTACAGTACCTGATGAAACTACATGGAAGGATTGTGAAGCCATTTTTCAAAAATACAATCTTCTTCAATCACTTCCTGAAGTGTTTGGTCATCTTATTAGTCAAGGAGTAAACGGAATAATTAATGAAACGCCTTCTGACCCTGCATTATTTTCAAACACTTACAATTATGTAATTGGAGACAATATAAAATTGTTGAACTTTATCAAGGAAAAACTTAGTTCAAACTATCCAGTAGAGATTTTGGATTACAAGATAAGTGGAGAAGCTAAGGTTATTGGAGACAAACTAGCTAAAAGGGCTATTCAACACTACTCTAAAGTACAAACACATCACAGAGGTTTACCTTTATCATTTCTTCTTTTTGGTGGGGAAACTACAGTTACCCTTTCACCCTCTGCTGGAGTTGGGGGAAGGAACCAAGAGCTTGCACTTTCGTTTGTGTTGTCATCAAATGCTCATAAATCGTTATTTTTAGCAAGTTTTGGAACAGATGGAATTGATGGTAATTCTAAAGCTGCAGGAGCAATTGTTGGACCATTTACTCTTACAAATGAACAAATCAAAAACGATGCTAGCAAATCTCTCTATTCAAATGATGCAAATAGTTTTCTTAAAAAATATGGTGGAGAGCTTCTTATGGGTTATACTGGAACAAATATGATGGACATTGGAATAATTTGTATAGTGATAGATGAGTAATTTTAATCATCAAGATACTTATCCAATCTCTCTTCCAGTTTCTTTCCTTGAACAGCTACAAATAGATCAGACAGAGTTCTTTCAACTAATATTCTTGCGACATCTTTCTTTCTTCTGAAATCTGATACTAGGTTTTTACCACATTCAACTTGCATAAATGTTGCATAGAGTTCCTTCATAGTCTCATAGTATCTTCTTGCTTCTTCTATTTCTCCTTCAACTAATTTTTCCAGAATATATCTTCTCAATTCTCCAATTAGGTCTGCAACTCCTAACAAGTAAGCAGCTTCTGTAACATTGATTTTTTCATAGTTTGGGATTTTGCCTACAGTGAATAGCTCATTTAGTAATTTAGCTTCTGTATATTCTTGCATAGCTGCAGAGATTATACCTAAACGATAATTCCCTTGTTGATTATTTTGTAACTCATTAACTATTTTAAGAGCCTCTTCTGCTTCTTCTATCTTACTTTTTGCCTTCTCAAACTGTTTCCTATGGAAATTTTCAATGCTTTGACCCGAGCATTTCAAGATCGTTCTTGATAAACTCATTAAATCGTCTCGTGCTTTATCACCTTCAATAAGTTTTTTTTCAATTTCTAAAGCTATATCTTGGAAATTTGACATATCTACCATTATTCTCAGTATTACTTTTCGTTTCCTTTCAAATATGTTGTGTTTTTTAATCCTAACAGATAGAACAAAAAATTAATATGGGGTTTGTTTTCGTTATCCGAAGGTAAAAGGAAGATAGTTATGTTTCTTACGTACTACACCAAAATAATGGAAGAAGTTGACAAATCACTACGATTGCTTATGAAGGATCAGTTAGATTCTGTTAAGAACAATTCTTTTTTACAGTATTTTTACAAAAAAATAGAAGATTTTCTTTTCTCTGGAGGTAAAAGAATTCGTCCTGTAATGATGATAACAGCATTTTCTGCTGTTGACTCAAAAAGAAAAATAGAAGATGCCGTAAGAACTTCACTATCATTTGAACTAATACATAATGCCAGTTTAATACATGATGATATCATGGATAATGCTGATACCCGTAGAGGAAAACAAGCTTTTCACAAAATATTTTATGATTATGCTGCGAATAATCATGATGATGCAAATATGGACTATGCGAATTATGGGGAATCCATGGGTATTCTGGGAGGAGATTATGTTTACAATCTTGCCTATAGAGCTATCCACAATGATGGTTTTTCTCCAGATGTTACTTTAAGAGCAGCACAAGAATTCAATATTGGTTTCCTCAGAATTGTTCAAGGTGTAATATTTGAATCGGACCTTATGGGGCGTAAAAATGTCACAGAGGAAGAATACATTGAAATGATAAAAGGAAAAACAGCTGCTCTGTTTGAAAAATCAGCTCGACTTGGTGCGATTTTAGCTGAAGGCTCAATCTCACAAATAGAAAATCTAGGTAATTTTGCTCTAAATGCAGGAATTGCTTTCCAACTTGTAGATGATGTTATAGGAACTTTTGGTGATCCTAAAAAAACTGGTAAACCTGTTGACAGTGACATAAAAGAGGGAAAGAAAACAATAATTGTAATCAAAGCTTTTGAAAATGCAAGTGTTGAGCAACAATCAACTCTTAGTAGAATCTTGGGGGATTGTGATGCTACTGCAACTGATGTTGAGAAAATCAGAGAAATAATGCGACAAACCGGAGCTTTATCTTATGCTCAGACCCGTGCTGAGGAACTTTTTCAACTGAGCAAGTCATTTTTAGAAAATATAGAACCACCACTAAACCCCCTTTACAAGGATTATCTGATAAACATTGCAAAGATGGGTGTTTATAGAGATAAGTGAGTGATAATCATGATTCTTCCAACTGCTGAAATTGTCTGTTTGGGTAATGAATTACTGATAGGTGTAACAATAAATACCAATAGTGCATTCATTGGTGAAAAACTCACAAAATTAGGTTATGAAGTTCGAAGAACAACCTGTATTAGGGATGATCTCGAATTAGCTTCTGCATTTTTCAAAGAAGTTTTTTCAAGAAGACCCGATGTAATAATAATTTCTGGTGGTCTTGGACCTACATACGACGATATTCAGCTTGAAGTATTAGGAAAGGCACTTGATGTTCCTTTAATTGAAGATGAGAAAGCTGTGCGACAATTAGAAGCATATTATGGAAAAAGAAATTTCGAATTATCCAAAGAGAGAAGAAAGATGGCTCTCTTCCCAAAGGGAGCTACTATTTTAAATAATCGGGTAGGTGGTGCTCCAGGTTGCCATCTACAATACGATGGAATGGATATTTTCTCCGTTCCAGGAGTCCCTACTGAAATGGAAGATATATTACTCAACCATATAATTCCCATTCTTAATAAAAAGGTTAAAAACTCTCTTTTTGAGTTAAAATTTCAGATATTAAATTGCAGTGAAAGTGAAATTGCTCCTTGCATAAATGATGTTAAAGAACATTTTCCTGATCTCTATGTAAAATCTCATCCTGCCTACAAAGGAAAAATGGGGATTGTTATTCACGTATCTGGTTATGGTGATAAAGCTGAAAACGGAATCTATAAAGCTAAAAAGGAATTAATAAAACTCTTTAAGAACAAAGTACCATCTCTAACAATTAACAATTTTAAGGACTAGAAAAACAATGGCAAAAAGATATTATACTATTTTCTTGTTGGGAACAGCTGGGAGCGGAAAAACCGTTCTAACCAGAACTCTTCTTGATTGGTTTGATCAGAAAAAATTAGATGTTGCAGTTCTTAATCTGGATGCCGGAGTTAAGAGATTACCATACAATCCAGATATTGACGTAAGAGATATAGTTAACATTGATAACTTAATGGATAAACTTAACTTAGGTCCAAATGGTGCAATGATTGCTAGCATGGATCTTATTGCATCTAAAATAGATACAATAAAAGATGAAATTGAGTATATCGGACCTGAATACCTTATTGTAGATACTCCTGGTCAAATTGAGTTATTCGCATACAGAAGTAGCGGTAGATTAGTTTCTTCAGTTATTGCAGAGAATAGTCAACCAACATCTGTTTTCCTAATAGACCCATCACTTGCACTCAAGCCTGAAGGATTTTCCAGCGTACTTCTTCTAAGTATATCAGTTGCTTTTCAGCTAGCTCTTCCACAAATCATCGCTATTTCTAAAGCAGATATCATTGAAAAAGAGCAAATGGAGAACCTTGAAAGCTGGATTGATTCACCAGAAACTTTAATCACCGACATTCACACCTCATCTCAAGTTTCCATGTCACAACAGTTAGGATTGAGCATTGTAGACATACTCAATCAATTTAAAGTCACAGGCGATTTGTTCCCAATCAGTTCTAACACAGGTTACAATATAGATACTTTGATTGCTATGATGGAAAGAAATTGGGGACAAAAAGATGATTTCTACGAATAAATGAACCGATGAATTATTGACCGAATCTTCTTTGTCTTCTTTGAAAAGTGCGAACAGCTCTCCATAAATCTATTTTTCTAAAAAGAGGCCAATGGACGTCAACAAAATAATATTCTGAATATGCAGATTGCCATAATAAGAACCCAGAAAGTCTTTCTTCTCCTGATGTACGAATAACTAAATCAGGATCAGCTATATCTTCTGTGTATAGATGGTTACTAATTAACTCTTCATCTAGCTCATTTAAATCAATTTGACCAGCTTCTGCTTTTTGTAGAATTAATTTAAGAGCGTCTACAATCTCAGCTCTTCCTCCGTAAGCCATACACACATTTAGTCTATAATTACTAAATTTGGATGTCTCCTCCTCAGTTTTTTGTATCTCTTCTTGAACTTTGCTAGGTAGCATTTGTGTTCGTCCCAAAATTTTTACTTGCACTTCATTTTTAGTTATTCTTGGGTCGTCTCTAATTCTGATTAAATATTCTTGAGCTAGTTTCATGATTGATTTAACTTGATCTTCAGGACGAGTAAAGTTTTCAGTTGAGAACACCCAACATGTAACAACTTTAACATCTAGATCCCAACACCACCCTAACACTTCCTCAAGTTTTTGGGCACCGAGATTGTATCCTTCCTCGTAATTCACCCCTAAAATCTTACTTGCTCTTCGATTACCATCTAAAATAATTCCAATGTGATTTGGGACAGGTTTGTTCTTGATTTCGGAAAATAGTTTTTTTTCGTAGATTCTATAGAAGAACTTTGGTATCGGAAAATACATGATTACACCTGATTTATTTTTGTAGTTATCACAATATTTCTATTAGTTTGTATTATTACTTTTTACTTCAATCTGTTCTTTATAAGACATTGGGCTATAGATTAATTGAATACCAACTATTAATTTATTAATTCAATGTTTTACTCTTCGTTTTACATAATTGGTAAACGAACACATATATATCACATAAATTTCTGTATTCTTGAGCCATGACTGAAAGAGTGTTGAACATTTTAAGGCGACAAGGCAAACGAGTACATTGTTTGTTCGATGGAGATGTGATTAATAACCTCTCCTCCTCACAAGTCAAATTACTGATGGAACAAATAGCGGAAATTGGAAGTGTGAGAAAGAATCTTGCCATTTTTGATTATCAGCTAAAACCAGAAAAATATGACCTTTACATAAGCAGTGGTATCTCTCCTATGATTGTTCCGTCAGACAAAGATGTTTATCTAGCTTTAGAGTGCTTAGATATAGTTAATAACCAACAAACAGATGTTTTATGTGTGGGAGTTAACGATGAGTCAATGTTACCTATTTTGGTTAAAGCTAGAGAAAAAAGTGAGATATTATTGATAAGTCAGACAAAAGAAAGTGCAAAGAATTACATGCCATATATTGATTATCTCATAATCATAAAGGATATTGATGAAAATACTAACTAAAATGGATTATGTCTATATTTCGCCCTTAAATCATACCTTTTTCAACAAGCAATCTGAATTCTTCCATTGATAAATTCTCTCCTCTTTCATACTTTGCATAGGCTTTTTGCGCATTTTCTTCAAGATTGCTTCTTATTTTATCCTGTATATTTTTGCGTACTTCTTTCTGAATTTCTTTAAGTTCCTTTCTTAATTCATTCTTTTCTGAAACTTTGTTTAAGAATTCTTTGTGTTGAATATCTGCAATCTTTTTATTGTCAAGAAACTGTTTATGAAAATCATTAGCTTTTTTCCGAAGAACATTAACTTGTTGGAAGAATTGGTTCATTAAATTATGAAATATTTGTGATTCTTTGGCCGAATCTATAATCTTGACATGAAGATAATTTATCTGTTTTTGAATACTTGAGATCTCTCTCCATAACTGAGTTTGGGTAGTTGTTACATGAACATCAGTAGCAAGTTTATTGATTCTTTCTGCAAGTTTTTCCATCTCCTGAATCATGCTTTTTTCTTCTTCAGGACTTAATACGCTTGTTTGAAGGTTCCATTCCAATTTTTCAACTTCTTCGTTAAGATTTTTCATTAACCTTCTTTTCTTTCTAATATCTCCCTCTTTGACATTTTCTTCTTTTTCAGTCATTTCTTCTAACAGAGCCTTTTTCTCTTTTAGATCTTCTTGAAATTTCTTTCTTTTTTCTTTAGATTCTTTTACTTGAGTGTTTAATTTATCACGTTGGGACATATGCTCTTTTGCTTTCACAAGTAATTCATTCATCTCTTGATTAATTTCATTTCTTTGAGTCAATGCTTCTTTTGTTAGATTGTTGTGCTCGTCTCTCTTCTTTCGAAGGTGACTGATAGTTTCTACTAATCTACCTAAGTTAACTACTATTTCTTCGGTATCAATAGGTTTAGTTTTTGTAATGTCCATAAATTCTGCCTATCTTTGAAAAAAGTAGTCGTTCTTAAAGATTTTTCGCATTAAGAGTGTTATTAATAATTTGTATAGATTTGTTTCTAAGAGTGTAAAAATGAAGAAAACTTGAAAAGTGGGAAAAAACCATTTAACTTAGTTGTCTTTCAACCTCTTGAGCTGCTCTTGCCATATCCAGAAAAACCAAACCTAGTTTTGCTTCCTTTCTTGCTGATACAGTTAAAACGGCATTCTGACCTGCTGCAGTGGTTATTATGTAACCATAGGCTCCTTCAATGAAGATTTTCTCTAATTCTCCTCTTTGCATTTCTTGAGCTACTCTCTCTCCTAATGATAACATTGCTGCAGTCATAGCTGCCAATCTGGCTTCTTCAATTTCTTGAGGTAGCACTGATGCTATTGGTAATCCTTCTATTGATACAATCGCTGCACTTTCAATTTCTGGAACTTTTATCTTCAAATCAGTTAACGTAGTCT
>JAUWPI010000091.1 GCA_030611665.1 Candidatus Heimdallarchaeota archaeon
AACCGCTTTTGCTGCTTCTATAAGTGGTGTTAGAGCGATGACTGCATGTAAACACGTAGGTTTAAACGTTGCTGCTGATGCCTTTTATTCGTTTATGTATATGGGGTGTAAGGGTGGTTTTGTAACAGTTGTTGGAGATGACCCACATTGTTTTTCAAGTCAAAATGAGCAGGATTCTAGATGGCTTGGTGTATCAGCACAATTTCCTGTAATTGAACCATCGAGCCCACAGGAAGCTAAAGAATATGTAAAAAGAGCTTTTGATGTGAGTGAAAAATTCGAGATGCCTATGCTACTTCGTACAACAACAAGAGTATCTCATGCACGAGCAGACGTTCAATTCAACAAATTTGAATCAAATTTTAGAGAAGGAAAATATGAGAAAACAAACCGTTTTGCATGCCTACCAGCTCTAGCAAGAGCAAATCATCCAAAGCTATTGGAAAGGATGGAGAAAATAAAGGAATGGTTACCAACAAGTGGTTTCTCAACAATTGAGGGTCCAGATAATTATTCAGAATTTGGTATAATCACAAGTGGTATTAGCTATGTTTATGTTAAGGATGCACTGAAGACAATAAACAAAGAACTTCCCATACTGAAACTTGGTATTGTAGCTCCATTAGATGAGCAAACTATTCTAGAATTTGCGAAAGATAAGGAAAATATTATCTTCATTGAGGAGGTCGATCCTTACCTTGAAGATCGCGTTTGTGCGCTTTTCATTCAAAATGGAGTTATACCAAAGATACATGGAAAAAGTTCAGGAATCACTAAAAAATATCATGAGTTAAATGATAGATTAGTCGCTGAAGCTCTAGTCAAAGTAATTGGTGGTTCAATAGTTCCAGTAAATGAAATTGAGAGATCAGTAGAAGAAACTAAGGATTTTGTACCTTTCAGACCACCTTTATTCTGTGCTGGATGTCAACATAGAGCAGCATTTTGGGAATTATCTAAAGTTGTTCGCAAAAGTAAAGGTGTTTTTGCTTCAGATATCGGTTGTTATTCATTAGATCCTTGGGTAACAGACACTATATTATGTATGGGTGGGGGAATAAGTATGGCAAATGGTTTCTCAAAAGTTATAAAAGACAAACCAATATTTGCTTACATCGGAGATAGTACATTTTTCCACACAGGTATGCCTGCATTGGCTAATGCTGTTTATAATAAAGCAAATATTAACATTCTAGTTCTAGATAACAGAATGACAGCTATGACTGGTTTCCAACCTAATCCGACAGAAGAAATAGACATAGCCGATGTAGCTAAGTCGTTAGGAGTAGAATATGTTGTTGTATTTGATCCTTACGACTTCGAGAATGGAAAGAAGGTTTTTGAGGATGCACTGAAACATGAAGGACCAACAGTAATTATTATGAGAAAAATCTGTGCAAATGAAGATTGGAGAAGAAAGAGAAGAAAAGGCGAGAAAATAGAGGTTTTCCATATAGACCCAGAAATATGTATCGCATGTGGAACGTGTATCGTACAATACCAATGCCCAGCAATAAGATGGAGTTTAGACACTAATTCTAAGGGTAAAAAATATTCAATCATAGATCCTAACATGTGCACAGGTTGTAGTGTCTGTTCTCAAATCTGTCCTGTTGGGGCAATTTCAAAGGTGGATGAATAAAATGGTTGAGACATATCAAATGGTTATTTGTGGTGTCGGAGGACAAGGTATTCTAACTATATCCGACATCATTACAATCGCAGTGCAGAAGAAAGGATTAAATGTTCTAGGTTCAGAAGTTCATGGAATGGCTCAAAAAGGAGGTTCTGTTGTAACAAATCTCAAGATTGGTGAGAATCTTAATTCACCAACTATTCCAATCGGTACCAGTAAAATGCTAATTGGGTTAGAACAAAATGAAACTTTGAGGTATATCAAATTTTTACGACCAAGAGGTATTGTCATAACATCTGATACAGTTCTTTTTCCAATTACATGGAAAAAAGATAAGGAAGCTGCAGAAAAAGCTAGAAAGAACATAAAAGACAATCTTGGGAAATTCGATGCAGACATATATTTCATTGATGCTGAAGGCTTAGCAAATAAGGCTGGGTTAGCTTTAACACAAAATATTGTACTACTTGGGGCTTTATCTCAAGTTGAAGGTTTTCCCATAACAGACACAGATTTAAGAGAAGCTTTGAAGATCAGAGTCCCTGCTAAATATCTAGAAGTGAACCTAAAAGCATTCGATTTAGGAATAGAAGCTGTGAAAAAATAGAATTGAGGAAGTGTTTTTTTCTCCCTTTTTTTTGAGTAAAATTAGAACGTTATATATTGAATGGTTCTTCATTTGGAATTTTAACGGTGTTTATTATCTTTTCACCAACAACAACTTCATCTACAGAATGAACAGATGTTCCATAATCTTTTAGAACAGCTTCAATATCGTTGAAGTTTAGATCTGGACCAACAATTGTTACAATAATTCCTTCAGTGCTAGAATCTGTTTCAGTTCGAACAACATTAACAGATTCAACAGCTTCCAATCCCCCAACAGCAATTGCTAAAACATCAATTCGAGGTTGATGGGGTTTTAAAACGTCTAATACAAGTCTTCTTATGCGGACACTTTTTGAGGGCTCTGCCATCTTTTAATCCCATATATATAGTAATTCAAGCAAACATCTATTGAAAGATTATTAAACTTTATGATTTGATTTTGAATACACTTCTGTAATGAACAAATTATTATAGTTTGATACAGAAATATTCCATGAGTTTAATTACCAATAGAAAAAACAATATTAACGCTATCATATATTAAGAAATGAGAGCGTTAGAACTCGGTACAAATGTGATATTAATGTCTAAGAACTTCCCTTTCGATTTATGGATTTCAACTGGAAGTGATTCCGGAATAAGTTTTGCAACAGTAGGTAGATTAGCTAGAGATTCGAGTATGATGCAAGGAATCTTACTTTCGCTTCAATCGTTAATGACTACAGAAGTTAATGTCAAAAATTCACAATTTATGACAGGTGAAAATGAATTTGTAAAATTTGGTACATTTACAATAGCTGAAGAAGATGACACTGTAGTTGTTCAATATGTTGTTAAATCAGATGAAGCTAACAAACTCTCAAAAGAAAATGAAATGTTAGTTCAAGAATTAGCACTTTCATTCTGTAAATTTATCTCTCTAACTCCAAACTTTCATAGGAATTTAGTTTCAGGAAAAATGATATCTTTAGATTATGTATCGAAAGCATATCTAAAAGCTTGTACAATTGCTAAACAAAAGGTTGCAGTAAGTAAGAATAATGATGCTCTAATTAGTTTGATAAACGAAAAACTCAAAATAATAGAAAAAAACCCCCAAGATTTTCCTACAGTCTTACAGCTGAAAGATATTAAACAATGGATTGGGGAGGAAGAAACGTCCTGGGACAAAGGGTCGATTTCCCCTTTTAAGAGACAATTGCTGGTGCAGATGGTATCACAAGATATTCTTAATCAAATAATCTTAGAAGATCCTTTTGTTATACTCGAATATGAAACACCGAGATATACGGTTGAAGAAATAAGGAATACTATAGAATTATATTTAAGAGAGAAACAATTCAAACCGGAGGAACTAATAGATCTCTACTTAGCAAAAAACCTCCAAGAAAAAGTTAATGTTAACCTAAAAAAACTGAATATAAGCGAGATACATACTGCAAAAACCTTCATAGCAAATAATCTCGCAAAAGAGATCATTTACAGTATTGCAAAAGATAACCCATTACATACTCTAATTGACTTTCGTCATATTCCACTGTATACAGCAATACAAAATCAAATTACTAATTTAACAGATGTTCCTGATCCTGGGAGTATAATCTGTAATAGTCTTATAGAAGATGTCACTCCTTTAGTCCTACAAGGAGCAAGATTATTCTTTAAACAACTAATTGACCCTTTTGCTGGTAGAAAATTACCTACAAGTATATGGAATGTAATAGTTGATTTCACTTTTTCAATATTAGATGAAAAAAGAATTACTCAAAATTCGGATAAAAAGAAAACAGGTAAAACTTCTATAGAGTTTAAACGTGGAATTATTAAGGACAGATTATCCAAATTAACAAATGTTCATCCTGAATGGATTAAACAACTTATAGAAAAATTCAGAAGCTTAGGAGTTGGAAAACAATTGCAGATATCCAATATCGAGGAATCTGTTCTGTTTGCAAGTGCATTAGAAAAAGCGATTATTACTACATTAGAAAAAATGGTTAATGACCAGCTGTTTAATTCCAATCTTGGAGATATCTTTACCTATATGATCAACGCATTTAGAGATATCGCACCAAAGACTGTACTTGTCAATATTCTATCAAATGTCATAGTTGATGTCAAGTATAGAGGTTATGAAACTGCAAAACAAATGAGTTTAACAGCTAAGGATTTAATTGGTGCAGCAATTGATGAAGGTGGAGTTAAAGCACATGTTAATTCGGTTCCTGTGCAAAATAAGCGCTCATTTTTCAAAGGATCGTTTCTACGTTTTGATGGAAGAATAATCTCCTCGAATGAGTTACTACAGAAACAAGGAGTTACATTGAGTATAGGAAATAAGATATTTCCACTACGAGATGTTGAAAAAGATGCTGAGTTTCTCACTACTTGTTTTACAGATTCAAAAGTCCTAAAGAAAGCTTATGCTAAAGCAATTCTACGAGGGATGGTTTCCTCTTATTTGCAAAAAATGTTTTCATTTGAAGGAGAAGTAATAAATCTAATAGATACGTTGATAACTGTTTTCAACAGAGAAATGGTGGGTAAGCTAACACCAGCTCATCGATTACCAGACGTTCAAAATGGTTTTCCATCCTTCCCACAGATTCGAGATATACCTCAAAAGTTCGCAGGAAAACATTTCCATGTGAGATGCCAAGAAAGTTGGAATGATTATGCTCCAAAAATCCATAAAACTATTCAAGAACTCTTAACAGGATTTTCTAAATTGAGAAAGAACGATCTGAGTTATAAGAAGAAAGCAATGCGTTTATACAATAGGGCAAGCAAAGAGCTGAAGGACATAAGAAAGAACCTACTCAAGAACTGGAATCCGTTAAACGACCAAATGACAAAAGTTGTTGAAAAATGGTCAAAAGATGTAAGTATAGATCTCAGTGGTCACCTTAACGAAGTTAGTAAGAATGTTACAAGTTGGACTGGAGAAATATTCAAATTACAAAGATTGGAATATGGTAAATTTACGATGTCGCTCAAACGAGCTCAAAAAAAGATACTCAACACAATTAATGAAATTCATCCAAAAGAATTTAGAGATTTACCCAAAAACTTCATGGAAATAGCGTTGTCAATATTATTGTACAGAAGAATACCTGATTATGTCATAGATGAATCGTATAATCAGATGATAAGCGGTGAAAAACGTGTAGCTGAAGCTGTGCTTCGAGCATGGGGTAAAAGCAAATCTAGAAGTGAGTTTGAGAACAATCTTTATCTTAATATGCGATCTCTAGGAAACACTTTCACTGAAATCATCAACACCTATGGTAGATTAACTAGTACCTTTTTCATTAAAAATGATATAGAGTTGTCTAGTGATGTGAAAGGTCATTTCATCATATTGGGATTAATACCTAAAGAAATCTACGAAACAAAAACTGAGGTATTATCAATGCTCCAGTTTCCAAATGTCGAAGCAGTAAGCAGTGGTAAAGATTGGGAAATTAGATTGTATCTAGAACCAGAATATAGAAGAACTATGGATGAGAATAGGGAGCGTTTAATCGTAATGAGTGATATTATTAGATTTGTTGCTCGAATGAAGTTTGAAGAAAATACTGGTCCTGTTATAGAAGGGATAAAATCTGTCATTCCATACCTTATAGAAAAAGGTGATACCAACATTATAGATTTGTCTGAAACATTAAAAGAGGCTCTATTCAGGCTATCAGAATACCCTACACAAGTAATTGAAGAAAAAATAAAGAAATAGGAAGAGGTAAATCTTCTTTAGATTTTAGGATAAGAAACTTCTTGATCTAGCTAATATTGCATCTGCATTTTTCTTTGAATATTTCTTTCTTTGTTCTAATAAAACAAGTCCAGAATTTAAAGATGAAAGATCACCTGTTTGTGTCATTTCATTATTTTCAGCTTGGATTTCTGCTTGTAAGTTTTGTTTGCTTGCTAAAAGAATCTCAAGCGGATGTTTTAAAAAATCGAAAGATTCTTTGGCGATACAATCAAAACCGATTAAACCATTTGCTCCGTGTAAAGCTAGAGATCGTGGTTTCTTCATATTATTAGCTATTTCAACTGGAGGAATAACGTTGAATATAAACCCACTTTTATCCTTATACTTACAAATTGCAACAGGCACATTGATTGTTACAAGTTGTTCACTATCCGAAATACCAAGTAAATCAGAAGACAAGGAATAAGCAGAAATCATCACATAATTGTTTTTAGCTCTTTTAATTAGATTATTACGATTAGTTTTGAATTTTTCAAAGATGTTATTTGCTTTTTGAATATCTCTATCTTGTTCTTCAAGTTCTTTTCGCTTTTCATACTGAATATCAACTATGTTTTGGTTAAGATCTTCTTTAGCTGTATTTAACCTATCAGAAACATTTCTTTTGTCTACATCTTCTTGATGACCTATGTCCTCATATTCAGTTTTTCTATATTCGATCTCAGAAACAGCACTGTTGAGCCCAACGCCAAAGGATTGAGTCTCATCTTGTACTTCTCTAATTCTACTTATTATTACGTCAAAATCATCTTCAGAAGTGACTCTATCTAGACTAGTCAATAAATGATTATAAGATTCTTGTTGAGAAGCAATATCTTTTTTCAGTTGATTCCAGCGTTTGCTATCCTTCACAGAAGTAATTTGATCACGCTTTTCACTGTTCGATTCAGACTCTATTGAATTATGTAGCTGTTTTTCCTCTTCTTTGAATTGGTGAATTTTCTTAGCATTTTCTTGCTTCTGATTTTCGATTTGTTGATCGTATTTTTGCTCGATCTTATCCCTATCACGTTTTTTCTTTTCAACTACAAATTGGAGGTGTTTTTCAACTTCATCTAGAAGTACATTAAGCTTAGTTTCTAATTCATGATCTGTAATTGCATATTTTCCTGCTGCAGCGATCTCTCTTTTTACATCATCTCTCGAAACCAGAGGAGATATCTTTTTGTAAGAATTGTTACGAGTTGAACCATGCTGAGTGACTAGTTTAGCAGTTCCTTCAATTCCTTTTTTAACTAAAACACCACTAATTTCTAAATGAAAAATATTCATCGACACTAGAGCTTCCTCTATGGCTCTATAGTGAGTATCCAAAGAGGAGTATTCCTTATCTAGAACAGTTCTAATTTCTGAAAGATCTGGAATTTTACTGACAAGTAGTTTGTTTTTTTCAAGTTGTAAGGTATTAATTACAATATAATTACCGTCACTTATTCTAACAGCATAGAAGGGAACATAACATGTGTAAATTCCCTCTAAAATCTCTTTTCTCTTTATACTATCAAGAGCATACCCAACTATAGAAGAGTATTCAACTTGTTTAGCCTCATCCCCAGTGAATTCAGAAGTAATTAATTTAAGAAATATTTCATTTGCCATTTTCATTTCTCCTAGTAAGTTATCTGACCATCATGAATCTTAATCATCCTATCAGCAAATTTTCTCAATTCCGTGTTGTGTGTAGCTATTAAAACAGCAGCACCTTCACGAGACATAAGTTTCATTTGTCGCATAATTTGATTTCCTGATTCACTATCAAGATTACCTGTTGGTTCATCTGCAAAAACGATTCTTGGTTCCTTAATTAGAGCTCTGCATATTGCAACTCTTTGCTGTTCACCACCACTCATCTGGTCAGGATAAGCGTATTCTTTATCAAGCAGCCCAACCTTTCGAATTAGTTTTATCGCTTTTTCTCTTATTTCTGGTGTTGGGATATTTGAGGGATAAAGGCTTGATTCAACATTTTCAACAGCTTTAAGTGTTGGTATTAGCTCCCATGCTTGGAACACAAAACCTACGTTATGACGACGATATTTTGTTAGCTGTTTTTCATCCCATTCAGTAATATCAACAAAGTGTTTGTCGTCACCTTGTTTCTTATCACCATTTTCTTTCTTGGTGATGTATTTAAAACCTTCACCAGCTCTTGAAGTATTGAATAAAATCTTTCCATTTGTAGGTTTATCTAAACCAGATAAAACATTGAGAAGGGTTGTTTTTCCACTTCCTGAAGGTCCTATTACCATTAAAATCTCTCCAGGATTAATTTCCAAACTAACCTTATCAAGTGCTCTTACAACTTCAGATCTTCCTCTTCTATAAATTTTTGTTACTTTATCAATTTTTAATATAGCATCTGACACCATACTCACCTTGCCTTAAACAGTATCACTGGAGATACTCTGACGAATGATAAACTTGATAATAACAGCCCAGGTATAGTTAACACTACCACTATAACGAATGATATCAGTAATGTGGTCCAAGTTAACAGATAGTTACTGAAAGCCATTTGTTGAATCCAGAAATAGATTACTATTGCAAGAATTCCTATAAGATAACCTACGAAACTAATCGTAAGACTTTCACCCAGTAGATTAATCCGAATTTCTCCTTTCTCGTAACCCATCGCTCTAAGTACAGCTACTTCTCTTCTTCTAAACCATACAATTAGGAAGTTGTACAATATTGTGAGTAAAATACCACCTGTTATACCAAAAATGAAGATAAGAAAGTCTGTTGCTCTTTGTTTCTTTACTGATTCTGCAACAGTGTCAGGGGGTACCCAACTTCCATATGAACCTTCATTAACTAATGTAAACAGAGGTTCTGAAGGTTCATCATAACGGATCATGTTCTCAAAGATCTCATCACTGAATGGATTGTAAAGATTGCCAATAACTAATACTGAAATACTTTCACAATAAACTGGAGTTGTATCAGCAAAATTGTCGTGAAGATAATCAAAATCTTCATCCGAAATAAACATTCTTAGTTTATCTGGAGCATTAATTGTATCGTTGATTTCACCTACAACATTTAATTCAAAAGTCGTTTCTGCTGCATTTACAAAGTTAATTTGTTCTCCGATATGTAGCGTTGCACTGACATTACTTGAGAATATACCCAGATCAGCTTTAATGGTTGATCCTGTTGATATCACCACATCATATTGCTTTGAGATATATTGACCGCTTCTAATCAAAGATGGTTTAGCAGATTTGAACATCCAGCTACTCCCAGGATCGACACCAAAAACTCTAATATAATCACCAAGATCAAAGAAACGAAAAATTGCAACTGATTCGATTCCTGGTAGATCTTCAATTTGTTCTAATAGAGCTTCAGCTTGACTTGCATTAACTTTTAAGCTTTCAGTATTTTGTGCTTTTATGTAAAATCCTTTCTGTTCAAGCAAATCGTCTGTTGCATATTGATTGAATGTACCTGCAAAGAAAGTGATGAAAGAAGAAAGAAATGCGAATATTACAACAAAAGTTATCCATCGCTTCTTAGCTCGAAAAGCAAAGCGCACAGAATTTTTCATTAATCGCCACATAGCCATAACTAACACCTTGTTAATAGTTTACAATTTTAACTAACTAATGCTCACTTTTAAACTCATCTAAATTGCTCAAAACAAAAATAAATTTAGTTCATCCTAGGACCGAAAATAGCTGTTCCTACTCTTATCATGTTTGAACCTTCTTGAATAGCTATTTCGAAATCATTGGACATTCCCATTGAAAGTTTAGCATTTATATCAGGTATTTTTGGTTGTATAATTTCCCGGAAAATTTTGTTGGTTTTAGCAAATAATTTGCGGAGATTATGTTCTTCTTTTTCTAATTCCAAAGGAGCTATTGTCATTATACCCTTAACTTCTACATTGACTAGTGACTCACTAAGTTCTAACAGTTTCAAAGTTTTTTCCAAATTCAAACCTTTTGGATTCAATACATTGCTAAAATCGACTTGCAAAAAGATTGGAAAGACAACATCTTTTTTCTGTGCGAACTTATTGACTAACATTAGTATTTTCTCTGATTGTATGCTCTGTATCAGTTGGCAATTTTCTACAGAGTATTTGACCTTGTTTGATTGAAGATGACCAACAATTTGTATTTCAGTTGAAGAACTATAATTGCGAATGTCTGGTAATTTGTTCTTTAATTCTGTACCTGTTACTTCACCCACTATCTTTAAACCAGCATCGATAGCAGATTTAATCCTTGAAAACTCAATCCTTTTTGAAACTCCCACTACCGTTATGTCTAATACATCCCGAGAAGATATTTTTGCACTATTCTCTACTCTTTGTAAAACATTGTTATAATTATCTGCAACATCAACTTCAAGTGAGTTATATGACATCTAATAAACAATCTCATATATAAATTAAATATATTGCTACGGACTTATTCTATTTCTTTCTTAGCTTCTGTAGAAAGTTGACATCAATCTCATCCTGATCGAATAATCTCCTACCTTCCATTCCCCCATCAACCATAAGTGTTTCACCACTCATGTGTCCTGATACTTTGTCTGAAAGCAGAAACAAAACAGATGAAGCTATATCCTCAACACTTGCGATTTTTCTAAGAGGGATAGTTTGAAGAATTTTTTTCACTTCTGTCTCATCCTTAAGAGATTCTTCTGCCATCTGGGTGTAAGTCCAACCTGGAGCTACTGTATTAACCCTACCTAGTGAAGCAAAATTAATTATCTCATTTTTCCATGTTCTTGTTAAACCATACATTAGTGCTGATTTGGTGGCTGAATAATCTGCATACCCAGCTTCACCAAAACTTCCAGCAGTTGACCCAATAAGAACCACAGAAGCTTGTTTCTCAGGGTATTTCTCTAAATTCTTGAAGAATTCCTTAACACAAAGAAAAACTCCCGTTAGATTTACCTTAATGGTGTTCTCCCACTGTTCTAAGCTTAGCTGAGAGGTAAGTTTGGGTTCAAAAGACCAGATTCCTGCATTGGCTACTAAACCATCAATTCTACCATGCTTTTCATTTGCAGAACAAAACATATTAGAAACATCTTCTTCCTTCCTCAAATCAGCTTTAACAATATGTAAACGTCCCTCATCCCCTATTTTAAGAACAAGATCTTTCGCTATTGTAGCATTCTTAAACACATGTAGAGTTATCTTTGAATCTTCCTCATACAATGCTTCAACGATTGCTCTTCCAATTCCTCCACTTGCTCCTGTAACTAATATGTGCTTCCCCTTTAGTTGTAAATCCATGTTTCTAAATAATTCTTGGAGATTTTAAATGTAATCTTTAATAAGTTTACAAACTCGATTAGCTATCTTTATAAGAATAAAATTTCTGTTTTCAACGTGATGTCAGATAAAATTATCTCAAAAATGTTCGATTCTCTTGAAAAAGAGAAAGTTAGCTATGCAGATATACGGTTAGAAAACTCACTTATGACAGTTATAAAAACTGTTAATGGTAAGGTAGAAGAGAGTACGACCGGTATTGAATCTGGAATAGGGTTACGAATTTTAAAAGATGGAGTATGGGGGTTTTCGTATGGTCCTATAGAAAGCGGTTTAGATATAGTTAAAATGGCTCTGCAAGCAAACAGACTAAATTTGCGACAAAAGACACAAGATGTAAAACTTGCGGAAGTAAAAGTAATTCAAGATAAGTTTGAAGGAGAACAAAAGAAGAAGCTTCAAAATGTAGGATTTGATGAAAAAATAGAATTAACAATGGAAGTTGATAAAGCTCAAGAAGATGAAAAAATTAAATCAAGAACTTCGTTTTATCGAGAAGTTCTACGCAAGATGGTGTTAGAAACTACTGAAGGTGCACGTATCGAATATAGTGTTCCATATGTTATGATGTATGGATTATCCGTTGCAAGAGAGGGATCTGAAACTATAGAAGGAAGAAGTAGGATAGGACATTTAGGTGGTTTAGAGCTCTTCGATTTACGATCTCCTACAGAAATCGGAGAAAAAGCTAAAGAAAGAGCACTAGAAGGATTAAAAGCTCCA
>JAUWPI010000185.1 GCA_030611665.1 Candidatus Heimdallarchaeota archaeon
AGTAATTAATTTATCAAATTCTTTAGCAGAAGGGTCATAACCATAAGGACCATCTTTTTCATGAGTATGTGCATGATCAGCACTAGCTATGAAGACAACTTCTTTTTCATATTCATCACTAACTTGTGAGATTATCTCACCAAAATGGACTAAATCATCCCAAGGGATTTCTCTTGAAGGAGTAACAAGAACAATCAGAGGAGGAGACTTGTTATTAGCTTTGTAAGCTTCTTGTATGAACCAAAGGGGTATCATGGTTCCAATCCATTTTATGAGTAGAATATTCACCACTCGCAGCACCATAATTTATAGCTACTACAGGTAAATTATTCTCTTTAGCTTTCATGTAAATTGCCGAGCCAAATGATCGGTCACATGCACTATTTACTGTAACACTTTTTGATTTATCATCATTCCACCAAGTTCCTTCACACCATTCCGAAGTTATAATTCCTATATGTTCAACTATCCTAAGATTATGAGGAGATGCAATAACAATTACATCAGGATCAACATTACAAATATCTAGAGAGGATTTTACCATAGCTTGTGATAGTCTCTCCCATTCTTCTCCCATATCTGGATAGATTTCAGAAATCAAGTTAAAACCATGAGGCATAATTGATGTATAATGAATGGTCATGTGCGCAAATGTCTAATATCATTCTTTAGTTTTGTGAACAAATCGTAGGATTTTGGAAAATGAAAATAAGAATTAATAAAGGGTAACCCTATATTTCTTTGTGACCTTCTGGATGAAGAGAAAAATTATCTTACTATCAATATTATTTCTACTAGCAAACTTCACATTAATCACAAAAGCATCTCAATCCCAAGTTAGATATCTTTTAGGAGACCCTATCATTGAGAGTTCAGAGGGATACTTTGATGGATACAATCTATTCGTACTTGAAAGAAGAGATATTAGTAACTATACAACTGTTGACAAAACACTATTCATTGTAGATATGGAAGGAGAAATAATTATTGAGAAAGATGTGGGAACAGATGCATTTCTTGGTGTAGAATTTATTAATTCTACAACTTTGCTTTGTGGTGATTATGGGGGAGCATATTTGTGGAATATTGAAACTGATATAGAAGAACAAATGCACTTTAGGGGGCATCATGAATATGAATGGAACCCTACAAATAACACCTTTTTCACACTTCAACAATACTTTGTATTTCACAACGGTTTAGACTATGTTTATGATAGAATTGCAGAGTTTACTCCAGAGGGAGAGATGATTTGGAGTGTAAATATGAGTGATTTTGTTCCTTTTGAGCATTGGTGTCCTTTCAATGATACAGAATATGAAGGAATGGCTGATATTACTCATGCAAATTCAATCTTTTTTGATGATGTTGAAGATGTAATTTATGTTAATTGTAGAAATACTAACACTTTCTATAAGATAGATCACGAAACAGGAGAACTGCTATGGTCGTTAGGAGAATATGGAGATTTCGATTTATATGATATTGATGGGAATCTAAAAGAGAGTCTCTTTTATCATGGACATGCTTTAGAAAAAATAAAGGACGATACTTTCATCTATTTTGACAATGACCAACACAACCAAGAAGATGCTCAAAACAGGAAATCAAGAATACTAGAGATTCAGATAGATGAAGTTTCTAGGGAAGCGCGAATTATTTGGCAATGGGAATCTTCTGAAGAGTATCATTCAGCATGGTGGGGAGATGCAGACTTATTACCAAATGGTAATAGACTTGGAACATTTGGTACTTTAGATCATAGTGGATCAACTTCGATTGGGGCTCGTTTGGTTGAGGTGTCTAATGAAGGGGAGATCGTCTGGGAGATGAAATACCCAAAGAATGGAGATATAGCGCACGGGGTTTATAGGATGGAAAGGATTGATTTTGCTCCTATCATAGAAATAAATGAAACTTACTGGATTAAATCAGGAGAAGAAGCAATCGTTAATTGGGAAGCATTTTACAATTATCGAAATAAATATGAAGAATCTGGGTCCTATTCTATATTTCTTGAAGGGATAGAAATTGAAACTAACTCAATAATTTTTGAAAGATATTGGCAACCAACTGAAAAATCTATAAATCTTGGTTTTCTGGATAATGGGAATTATAATTTGACTTTCATTATCGAGGATGAGATCTCACATCAAAACACTCAATTTGTGAACTTAACAATATCAAAATACTCTCCAGATGTAAATGAAACAGAAAGTATTACTGTAATATCAGTTTTGCTTCAAATTTCAATAATAACGGTTTTAATTATCAGAAAGAGAATTCGTAGAAAAGAAAGATGAACAAATGTATATAAACTGGAACGACATAATTCTAGTAAAGATTACTGAAATTCCAACGAGTTTTGTTGTTAATTTCAGCCAATCTATAGATTAAGGGGAGAAAAGTGAAAAATCGAAAAATCATTTCACTAATTTTTATGTTTATAATGCTAAATATACTTATTTCAACATCAGAAAGTAAAGCTGTAACATATTCAGGGAATATTATTTTAGCGTATGGAGCTTATTTATATGTTAACGAAGAAATGTCTATAGAATCCGAAATTGAATGGAGATTTGCTATAAGGAGTGGATCTATTCACGTATTTGCTGCTGATAAAGAGAATTTTGATTTATTTAAAAGTGGATATACATCTTATTCAATAAATGTTTTATCACAAACAAACTATCATATGGTTACTGGGATTTTTAGAGTTCCTAAGTCAGAAAATTGGCATATAATTTTCTTTTGTTGGGGAACATATGCAAATCTTACATATGAAGTAATTTTTCACAAACCAAATCTGGGGTTGATATTAGAGATAACAGGAGGGATCGTAGGTATAGGAATAATCATTGGAGTAATTTTGTTCGTTAAAAAAAAGAAAAAGAAGAAAAACTGAGGATTTTAAACCTCATTTCATTCTATTGTTTAATTTCATAGTCCTTTAAGTCTTTAAGGAAGAATGATAATACAGTAGCTATAGCAAATAAAACAGCGTAGATAATGAAATTGTATCTGATAGCAGCTGGAGGGATAACCATCACTACTGCAATCAACAAAATCCCACTTAATTGCCCACTCCACATGAGCCAGCCATTTGAAGTTTCTTCTGGTACAGGATAAGTCATTTCAGCACCGAATGTAAATCCTATTGGTAAAGCTGATATCAGCATGAAACCAAAAAAGAATGCAATTATCAGTAATGGTATGAAATCATGAACGAAATAGAACAATAGTGCAAAAACCGTACTAGTACCTACTGCTAACATTAAGAAAATCTTTCTTTTCCTGAACTTATCAGATAGAGTGGAAAGTACTACTGCTCCTACAATTCCACCCAATATCATTACACCACCAAGAATACCAATTGCATCTTCACCTAAACCTAACGAACTGGGAACAACCATATCTGCGAATAAAAGGTCAATTCCAGTGGTTAAAGCGTTGAAGACACCTGCACCAAGTAGTACAAGTATAAACAAGAGCAGAAAATCTTTTCGGAAGAGATCTCGAGTTCCTTTTATGCCTAATTCCATAGGTTTGTCACTATAAGCGTTTGGAGGACTATCAGGTTTGTCTTTTACAAATATCAAATAAAGAACCATAAACAATAAAGCTACTCCTCCAAGGATGTAAAGAATTATATCAATTCCTGCGCTTAAAAACATTCCAGGTAAAAGCATTCCAAGTGCAGCACCTAGAAGAATGCCCACTGTTCCTAGACTTACTGCTAGAGCTTTCTCTTTCTCTGGAAACCAATTTATTGCTAGTTTTGTGAAGGAATTGAGTACAAAAGGTTGCCCTATTGCGCACATTATTTGAAATGCAAAAACTACCCAGTAATTTGGAACAATTGCTCGTAAGAAACCAAAAACACCTGTTAGGATCACACCTATTCCAGTTCCCCACTTAAGCCCAAATCTTTCTATTCCTTTACTTGCAAAGTAGTTTACTGGAAGGTAAACAATCATGAACACCATTGATAATAACAAGATTAGGTTCAAACTTGTCGTGCTTTCATTACCAAAGAAATATTGCGCAGATTCCGTAGTTATTGGAGCAAATGTAATCCATATCATCTGCGTCACTATTGCTATTAATATAAAAAATATAAGTACAACCCATCTATAGGATGATACTTCATATTTTGCTGTGGATTCTACTGTAGACATGAAATTTCTTTCTAAGAGCTTCTTTAAAAAGTTTAAGAGAAGAATTTAGTCATGTTTTGTGAATGTTCCATTCCTATACTCCTCAAAAGCGATTCTAAGTTCTTCTTGAGTATTCATAACTATTGGTCCAGACCATGCAACAGACTCCCGAATGGGTTTCCCAGAAATCAGAAGTAAACGAAGTTTGGATTCAGTTGTTATTATTTGTATCTCATCTCCATCTTCCAAAACAACTAGATTGTGTTTTCCTACTTTCTTTTTCATCATCTCATCAAAGAATCCTTCACCTTCAATTACATATGCAAAAGAGTTATAATCTTCTTTTATGGGGTGTTTGAAAACAGCATTTGGTTGCATAGTTACGTCAAGGTATTCAGGTTCAGTAACTATATCTTGTACTGGACCTTTAATCCCTTCTACTTCTCCACAGATAACTTTTACACTGATTTTATCATTTATTTGAACTATAGGTATTTCAGATTGCTTAACCTCTTGATAACGAGGATGCATCATTTTACTCGAAGAAGGTAGATTAGCCCAAAGTTGGAAACCAGCCATTAATCCATCAGTTTTTTCAGGCATTTCTTGATGGATAATACCACTACCAGC
>JAUWPI010000173.1 GCA_030611665.1 Candidatus Heimdallarchaeota archaeon
GTACATTTAAGCCTTGCGTGGCAAAATCAGCTGTAGGGCAGTGAAAGTAAAGAATTCTTCAGTTAGAGGTTTTTTACCTCTTGAGAAAACGTTAATAGAAATCAATCATTTATCTTCTTGGAGCTAGCAAGTTGCCAAAGGATCGTCAAATTTTTTGGAAGCTAGCTCCTCTTTTCTAGTTCTGGTTCAGTTTACTATTTTCTTGATTTTGAAACTCACAGTCCCATGTAAAAAGAGAGATTACAAAAATACTGTTCCATTTATAATATATTAAATGTTTTAGCATAAATAATTGTTATCTTTTTGAAAAAAGAATTAGAAAGGAAAGTTATTTTTTCCTTTTAATAAGATAAACTGTGGCAATGAATGCAAGAACTGTAATGATTCCAAAGGGATAAGGAACAGGGACATAATTGGGAAGAGTTCCTTGAATAATATTAACCGTAATTGTAATGTAAAGTATTTAAATGAAAATAATTCGTTAAGATACAAATTGCTCAGTCTGTTCCATTTGAAATCACTTCCAGCTTATGTCCTCATTATTAGGATTTAGAACGTATTCGTTTATTATTGTGATTATCTGCAAACCCTACGGAGATAATTAAATATCTACAGAAAAATTAATAGGAAAAGAAGAACAGATATTTAACTAGAAGAGAGATTCCATCGTTTGAGAGAAGATGTTTAAAAGGTTAAACTTTAACGAGAAGTAAAACGCGTAAAAGTATATCCCAATATAGTAAAAAGTCAGGAGAAATAGATGACGACAAAAAAAATGATTATAGTTAATTACAAAGAAAAGGACGAATATCTCATTGATCCTTATGACCCTTATATAGAGGTATGGAAGAAATATGTTGAGGAACAAATGAAATTTAATGAAAAAGTGGAAAATACCGAACGTATTTTATTAGAACAGATAAAAGAGTTTTTCATAAAAGAAAAAATAAGTGAAATAGAATGGGGAAAAGGTAAGGATATATGGGGTGATATAAGTTGGGGAGTATATTATCCTGCGAATATTGAATTGTGGCGAAGAACAGATATTTCTCCTATAACACATCATGACAATGGAAAAATAGGCGGTATGAACATATATTTCCATACAAAATATTACCAATATGAGGAAAAACGTGGTGACCAATTTCATATTGCCTTTAAGTATATTGATGACAGAGAGTATTGCCCGGAAACATCAAAACAAGGACTACCAGCGAGTTACCATGATGAACATAAACAATTATTGTTATTTGGTTTCAGAACGGAAACCATTGAAGAATTTATACAATACATCGGGGAAAAAAGGGGTTTACAGAAAGTAAAAGATAACAATGAAGAACTATTGGAACTGAAAAGTTATGTAGAGGACTGTATTGCAGAAGATGAGTGGCTAAGAACAGATCCTTTTGAAAATTCTTAAAAATAGGAAGACCGTTTGAATGGAAAACCAAGAGTTATGGATATATTTGAGGACTTTCCTGAGTGAATTAAACTCTATTTGAAAAATCTAATATACTCCTTTTTTCTTTTTATACCATGGACCTAGCTGTTAGAGGGAAAGTTGCAATCTATTTTGATAATCATCAGAAATTACAAATTGTTAAGGAACCATTGATTATCGTTGAAGATAATTTAATTGTGGATATCGGTTCTTTTGATGATAAAAACAACCTTATTTCTGGTCACAACGTTGTTGGAGATGAAAACCAATTACTAATCCCAGGTCTGGTAAATTGTCACACTCATTTAGCTATGACACTTTTCCGTGGATTAGCTGACGACCTCCCCTTAGATATATGGCTGAGAGAACACATCTGGCCATTAGAAGAAAAACTTCAAGCAGCTGATGTGCATCATGGAGCTAAACTTGGTGCTTTGGAATCCATAGCTTCAGGAGTAACAACAGTAAATTCTATGTATTGGTTTCCATCTGAGGAAGCAAAAGCTTTTGCTGAAAGTGGTTTAAGAGGTTTCATAGCTGCTCCGATAATAACAGGAATTGCTACTTTACCTGATGCTATAGAAAACATAGAGAAACACCACGATACAGTAAATGGAAGGATAAGAGTGTGTCTAGCATTGCATTCTCCATATACTGTAACTATACAAGATTTCAAAGATTCAGCAGAATATATCAAAGATTATAATGAAAATACCTCTAAACCAGAATTACTCTTGCATACTCATTTAGCTGAATCAAAAACTGAAATGCAAGATAGTAGAGAATTAAACATGAAGCATGATCTAATTTTTCCAGATGTTTCAACACCAACAGAATTCTTGAATGAAATAGGCATTTTGAATGAGAATCTTATTGCAGCTCATTGCATACATCTTACTGAGACAGACATTCAACTTTTCAAAGATACAGGAGCAAGAATCTCCTTAAACCCTCTTTCTAATGCTAAACTTGGCAACCATATGCCACCAGTCTTAGGAATTATAGATCATGTCGAAAACGTTGGTATAGGAACTGATGGTCCTGCTAGCAACAATACTCTGGACCTTTTTGATACCATTAGGTTTTTAGCTCTATATTACAAAGGTTACTACCATGATCCAACACTAGTTAAAGCTGAACAGGTTTTTCGTTTGGCAACCATAGGTGGAGAAAAAGCTGTTAATTGGAAGGGTATAGGATCTTTAGAACCAAACACTTTTGCAGATATTGTAACTATAAACTTGAAAAAACCCCATCTAACTCCCAATGATTTGGACGATGCAATTTTGAATCATTTTGCTTATTCTATGAAGGGTAGTGATGTTGAAAATGTAATTATTGATGGGAAGCTGATTTTTGAGAATAGAAGCTTTGTTGAACAAAATGTAGACAAAGTCATGGACAATGTGGAGAAGATTGCTCAACGATTGTTATCTGAAGATTGATGTCTGTGTTCTAAGCTAAGAATAAGTATCCCAACCAGAGCGATTGAGATGGCTATACCTAAGATAACTTGATTAAGCACACTTAAGGACCGCCATTCAAATAAAACTAAACCTCCAAACAAGATAGGGATTATTGTTATAAATCCATTATACAATGCCATGACATTAGTCACTTTTCCTTTTCTAAAAGCTAACTGGAGTCCCCCAGTTGAAAACAGAGCGGTTAATAAGAAGCCTGTAATATACAGAATTAGAACATAAATTGCTGGATTACTTTCTGTAGAAGTGAACCAAATAGTTATTCCTTTTATCACAATTACCTGTACTCCAGCAGCTACTCCTGCTACAAACGCAAACGAGTACGCAGTATGTTTTTTTAGTTTAAAGAAGAAAATAAGCGGTAAAATAATACATAAAGCAACTGAGCTTAGAATCAGTATTAATCCACTATAGGAATGAGCTAGTGTATTCCAATCATTCCAAGTTAGTGGTTCAGTGTTTAAACTAGTGAGATATGAAGAAATACTAACACCAACAATAACTAAAATGATTCCAATAATTTCTTTATAATTGAAAGATTCTTGTAGATCGAAGTGAGCATATGTTATTAGAATAACTAAGCCAAATCCTGAAAGGGGAGCAATAGCACTTAATGGAGCCCAGATTAAAGCAATAAAATATAGAACAATGCTCAGCACTGTAAGAAAAAAACCTATTAGCCAGGTTTTATTGCGTAGTAGTTGTTTCATCATCGTAACAATTCTTTTCTGGTCCTCAGGTCTGAGTTTCTTTACTGCTTTTTTCTCTAAAGCAAACCCGATATTAAATGCAGAGTAAGAAAGTAAACCAGAAAGAATAGAAACTATAAACAACCAAGAGCTCATTGTGTTCAACTTGGTGAAAATGCTTTTATATGTTTTTACATCGATTCTTTTGTGAACACAGAATGGTTTGAATCTGCAATTATTAATCTAAAAGCAGATAATATAAGCGGGTCAGAAGAAATTGTAAGAAAAGCTATACAGATTATTAAGCAACAAATTTCTCTCAATCCAGAGGAATATACGTCAATGAATGATCTTATTATTATGTTGAGAGAGATTATTAAAATCAAAAAAGAGATGGCTGCTTTACGTAATGTCCTCATCTACTTCATTGACTTTTTTCAACTGGGAGTAAGAGTGGAGGATATAGCTGATAGGGTTTTAGAAAAATTAGACAACCAAAGAGAATCTCTATCAGAAAAACTTGTGCCTATATTGTCTGAGAGCAAAACAATAATGACTTATTCTCGTTCAAGCACATTTGTTTATTCTCTATTCAAACTCTTAGATTTTAAGAAACGAGAAGAATTACCAGAACTAGTAATCTTCGAATCTAGACCAGCACTTGAAGGTAAGAAACTAGCGTTAGAAGCTTCTAATGCTGGATTTAAGGTGAACTATCTTGTGGATGCAGCAATGGGTTTAGCAATGAAAACTTTCAAACCCGACATTGTAATAATCGGTGCTGATGCTATTTTTCCAAATGGTAACGTAGCAAACAAAATCGGATGTCACTCATTAGCAATGTTTGCCTATCAATACAAAGTACCAATGTATGTTACTAGTTCCACATTGAAATTGCTTATGAAAGCAATCCCTTTTGCTATCCAAAGCTATAAATCTACTGAAGTCTGGTCGAAGGATAAACCAGAGGATGTTAAGGTTTTCAACCCATACTTTGAATTGATTCCAGCAAATTTAATTAATGGGTTCATAACAGAATTTGGTATCAGTGACAATATTCCAGATGTGAAATTGAAAATAGAAAAGGAGTACATCCATAAATTGTATGAATGATCTCTATGTATCTAACATTCTATCTTTGTTTTCAGGAACAACAGGTTCGATATAATAAGCAATTTTACCTGCCCATCTAACTTCACCTGTTCGATAGACAGGGTTAGATCTTATGTTACGCAGAGTTGACACTGGAATATTGTACTTAAGACTGAGTGTTTTAAGAGATGCAAAAGGATTGTCAAATTCTCCAAAGAGTCTTCGGATTAAACCTCTTTTACTTTCATCTATCATTAATCCTCCTTCATCGTTTACAGTGTATCCAAAAGGTGGTCGTGACATAACTTTTTCTTGTTTTATCCTTCTTAACATACCTTTATACCGCTTTTCTCTGTATTTCTCTAATTCCATTTCACCGAATAAATCTTTTATTCTGGAAAAAGCTTTGTTATCTTCATCATCTAAGCAGACTATAGGAATTTCTCTTTTCTTGAGTAAAATTCGGATATAGCCTAGAACGTCAACATCTCTAGATAATCTATCTCTACTTTGACTCCAAAGTTCATCAAACTCTCCCTTTTCTGCCATTTCGAGAACTTTCTTGAAACCTTCTCTATACTCAGGTTCACTATCTCCAGGAATATCTTCATCCTTAATAACAGCTACAATTTCTCTATCACCAACTTGATAAATCTTCGCAGATACATCATCAATTTGAGTTTCGAGACCTGATTCTTGATCTGCTGTCGATGTTCTTGAGTAAACTATACATCTAATCATTTTAACCTTATTAGGAAGGTCAGCAACCTTCAGTAAAAGGTAAGTAATACAGAGAAAATATGGTTGGGCTCATTACTCTTCGAAGACAATTTGCTCCACAAGCCTATCGTCTTGTTTCTTTG
>JAUWPI010000137.1 GCA_030611665.1 Candidatus Heimdallarchaeota archaeon
ATCTATTTGTTGACAACATATACTCGTATTTGTTGGTAGCCTATGGATTCTTCGGTGTGTTCATCATCGGTCTGATATTTAATATAACTATTTTGTATAACCAGAACAAACCAGAACTATGGGTTGAGGAGTATAACCTTAAGAAACGATCTTTCTTTGAAGGATCTTTGTTCAGAAAAACATTAAGAATTTTACTCATCATTGGTAGTACTTTGGGAATATCAGCAGGTCTTCTTAGCTTCTTTTTAATTGTAGCAGGTGTCAATTCTGGTAGAGTATTGGGTTTTGCTAGTGTATCCATTTCTCAAGTGGGATTTTCATGGAGTTTAGTGTTTATAACTTGCTCTGTAATTCTTATCAAACTATTTCGTAGAAAAGCATATCCGCAATTATTTTATCCAACTCTTATTCTAGGTTTGGTTGTATCAACAATTAGTTTGTTACCAATTGCATCAACACCATTTGATATTAGGAACGCACAAGAGAGTTTCGATGAAGCTTTTGATCCAGCATTCAGTGGAGACTGGAGAGCTTTAATCACTCCAGAAGTTGAAGAATATTTTCTTGAAAAACCCTATTATTTTATGCAGTATTTATTAGGTGTGCCTCCAAAAGAATGTATAATCATCAAAAACGTCCCGTTCTTTTATGGTTCGCAAAGCTCATTTGAGGTTGATCAGAATATTAGCTTGTTCTTTGATGTTTACCTTCCACTGAATTCAAGAGCTGGATTACCTGGCGAAAACTCAACCTTGATTCGTATTCATGGAGGTGGATTGACAATGGGTGATAAAGGAATTTCTAACATGATGCAGATGAACAAGTATTTTGCTGCACAAGGGTATATTGTTTTTGACATTCAATACGGAATTATAGATACAGGAAGTTCCGATTTCATAACTCCAGAATATCGGAAAGGAAATTTCACTAAAGAAGACATTATAAGACATGTAGGGAATTTCACTTATTTCCTTGCAGACCATGCAGACAATTATGGAGCTAATCTTGATTCAGTTTTTATCTCAGGTGGTTCTGCAGGAGGTTTTTTAGCATCTGCTGCTGCATTGATGACAAGTAATGGCACTTATTCAGACATCTTTAGCCCAGATTTAACAATTAAGGGGTTAATTCCGTACTACCCAGCTAACAGAATTTCTGATGAAGATGATCCTTTTGCAAATCCAGGTATTTTAGTAGATGAATACAGCCCAGCTTGTTTAATATATCAAGGCGCTCAAGATGGTTTGGTTCACCCTGAAGTGTCTATCGATTTGTATGATAGATATATAGAAAGTGGAAATACAAACTGTTCCCTCATCATTATGCCATTTGCAGGTCATGCCTCAGATGTTTACTTTACTGGAAATTATAATCAAATTTTTCTTTACTTCATGGAACGATTCTTGTATCTCTTCCATTAATCTACAAATTGCAATTACAAAACAAATTCCTTCAATTTTTTTAGGTGTTAATGCCCTAATTTGACTGAATGATTTATAAGTGATAACATCTCTAGTTATATAGTTTAGAAGATGAGAGATAAAAAAGATAAAGACAATATAGAATTGCAACAGAAACTATTTGATTATCTTGAGGGGTTCGCTGTTTTACTTAGTAGTCTAGGAAATAGAAAGCGTCTATTTATTATGTCATTGCTTCTAGATGGTCCTAAATTACTTACTTCTATTGAAAAAGAGTTGAAATTAGGTAAAACTGCTGTTGCTCACCACATCAATCTTTTATTGAGTTCTAAATTGATTGAAAGAGTAACCCGGGGTGAATACAAAATATCAGCTGATGGTTTGGAGTTCCTTCGAGAAAACTTCAATATTTACACATCATCTTCTTTCAAATTAAAAGAAGAAGCTGAACAACGTCAAAAACGGTATATTTTGGCTTACAAACTGAGAACTGAGCACAATGGAATTGCTAAAAAAATCTCAAAAGAAGCTAAGTTTCAGAAACACCATCTAACTTTTGTTGGTGCTATGGCAGGCGCTTTCAGTTCTTTAGGGAGGAAAGTAACAGCTGATGAGATCGCAGGGTTTACAGGATATGGGTTCTTGTTGAATGTACCAAAACAAGGATTATGGTCTTCAAGTCCAACGTCACATAATGGATTCGATTTAATCCTAAAATCTCTCTCAAAATTTGGATGGAGGATAAAAAAATATCATGAGCCTGAATCTTTACCTTCTGGTTTTTCACATTCAAAACCATTATCTATGAGGGATGATGTTAGAGCCCATAACTTATTTGAAATGATAAAGAAAGAGATTGATAAGGACAAACCAGTCGTTTTATGGGGAGTTCATGTTCCTGAATATGGAATTGTCAATGGATACAACAGCGAAAATTACATTGTAAGCTCAATTCACACACTTGATGAGAGGTTCAAAAACCTAATACCTTACAATAAATTAGACGCTGAGGGTTCGGTCATTGCATATATGTTTGACCGGGAAATAATTACTAAAATCGAAAGTGAGGATCATAAAAAATCAATTAAACGTGCTATAAGGTTTGCTGAAAGTAAGAAACTTGCTTTCGAAATATTTGCTTCTGGAGTTGATGCTTATGACATTTGGAGTGCGCATTTAGAAGAAGGGTTTACCGAAGATACAAAGTACTTTGGAAATCAATATATGATCAATTCTTATCTCGATGCCAGGAAAAGCGTTGTAGAGTATTTAGGTAAAATCATCAAACTCTACAGAGGAACTCCACAGATCAATGAGCTGTATAAAACGTTCTATGAATACCAAAAAGTTGTAAAAATATACAAGGAATTATCAAAACTATTTCCAAGGAGAGGGTTTGATTCCGTTAGTGTAGGCAAATGTAATAGGGCGGTAATCCTTTTGGGACTTCTAAAAAAGCATGAGATAGAAGCAATTGCTTGCATGAAAAAAGTAGTAGAGATTTGGGAGTAGATCTTAGAAAAAACATCGAAATCATAGTTAATTTGTACTTGTATGATTATCTCCGTAATCTAGCGATTGATGTCTGAAGTATAGATCATATAATTGCCAATACTTTCCACGTTTAGCCATTAATTCATTATGTGTGCCTTCTTCTTGAATGAGTGCATCATCTATAACTATAATTCTATCAGAATTTTCTACGGTTGTTAGCCTATGAGCTATTATTATTGCAGTTCTATCCTTCAACAGAATTTTCAAAGCTTCTTGGATTAAGGATTCTGTGTAAGCATCAATTGCACTAGTAGCTTCATCCAGGATTAGGATTTTAGGATTTGATATAAGCGCTCTTGCAAACGCAACTAGTTGTTTTTGTCCAGCTGATAACTTTGTCCCTTTTTCCCCAACTTCGGTGTCTAAACCATCAGGTAGACTTTGGATGAATTCCCACGCATAAACTGATTTAGCAGCTTTAGTAACTTCTTCACGTGTTGCATCAAGTTTTCCGTATCGAATATTCTCTTCTATTGTTCCAGAGAAGAGTATATTGTCTTGTAGAACAATACCGATTTGATTTCTATACTCATCTAGTTTATATTTCCTGATGTCTACTCCATCAACCAAGATTTTTCCTTCTTTAACATCATAAAATCTGGAGATTAAGGATATCAAGGTGGATTTGCCTGCACCTGTCTTGCCAACTATAGCACATGTTTGCCCTGAAGGAATATCCAGAGTAAATTGTTTGTAGAGCGGTTCATTTGGTAGATAGAAAAATGTCATGTCTTTGAATGTTATATCTCCTTTAACTTCTTTAATGCTGACAGGATTTTCATCTTCAATAACACCTGGGTTGCTATCCATCAGACTGAAGATTCTTTCAACAGCTGCTAATCCCGCTTCAAACTGATTAAAGAACTGAGTTATTTGCATTAGAGGAAAGAAAAATCTATTAAGCATTAAAATAAAGAATATCAGTGTTGAGATTTCGATTCTCTCTGTTACTATTGTCCAATTTCCTCCAAAATATAAAATGAGAAAAGTCCCTATCCCGAAAATCATTTCAACGAAAGGAAAATATATACTTATTCCAATCGCTCTGAAAAATGCAGCTCGATAATTATTTTGGTTAATTTCCTTAAACCTCTTAAATCCTTCTTCTTCTTGATTAAATGATTTAGTTATCTCTATCCCAGAGATTGATTCTGACACATTAGCATTCAATATTGCTATAGTTTTTCGCCATTTTTTCGATGTTCGTTTTGCAAGTATTCTAGCTCCCATTGCAACACCAAATAGAAATGGTAAAGTTGACAATGCAATCAAGGCAAGTCGAATATCTGTGACTAAGAGAATAACCATTATTGTAAGCATAACAAAAATATTGATAAGAAATGATGTTGTTAATTGGACCATATTTCCAATTGTATCAGTGTCTGAGGTAACCCTACTTACCAATTTTCCACTCTTATTTTCATTATAAAAAGTCATATCTTGAATTAGTAATTTTTCATAACAATCTTTTCTTACATCTCTTAGAAGATTACCACCTAAAGTGGCTAGAAGATACATTGCGCGATATTGACCTAACCAATTTGTAGCATAAAGAATAGCTACACCAACTGCTAGGATGTAGACCAGATAACCTATTTCACCTGGAGTAATACCACTTGTTACTAAATCAAGATATTCAGAAACGTCCATAATTCTAAAAATAATTCCTTGTTCAACATAATCTATAACGAATTTTATTAAATAAGGGATACCTATGCTAGAACCTGTTGTTATAACCATCCATCCTAGGACCTTCAAAAATGTTGGCAGATCATGTTTCCCCATATAGGTAAAGAGTCGTTTAAAAAGGTAAAAATCACCATACTTACGATCATATTTTTCGTCAGGGATATTGTCAATGAAACCCATTTAATCAATCCTCCTATCTTCATCAGGTTTAACGAACTTGTCACGTATTTCAGAGAATCTAGCAAAAACGCGCCAATAATCTACTGATGTTTTTAAGAGTTCATCGTGTTTACCCATTGCAACAATCTTTCCTTGTTTCATTACGATTATTAGATCAGAAAGTCGTATTGTACTCAACCGATGAGTGATTATGAAACTAGTTCTATTCTGAAGAACATGATTAATCGCTTTTTGAATAAAATCTTCAGTTTCACTATCAACACTTGAAGTGGCATCATCAAAAACTAGGATTTGCGGATTAGATAGTATCATTCTGGCTATAGCTAAACGCTGTTTTTGACCGCCAGAGAGTGTCATTCCTCTTTCTCCCACTACAGTTTCATATTTCTTATCAAAACCTTCAATAAATTCATGAGCTTGAGCTAATTTAGCAGCTTGAATTATTTCATCTTCAGTAGAATCAGGTTTACCATAAGCTATATTTTGCATAACTGTTCCTGAGAATAGTACAACATCTTGTTCAATCACTCCAACATTGTTCCTGATCGTATCAAAAGACAGACTTCGAATATCTTGATTATCTAGGAGGATAGAACCAGATTCAACATCATATAATCGTGTAAGTAATTTCATCATAGTTGTTTTACCACAACCAGCGGGGCCAACTATAGCTGTTCGACTCTCTGAAGGAATCTTAAATGTAACATCATCAACTACTTTTGTTTTTCCATCATATGAAAAAGATACATTTCTAAATTCAATACTACCTTCTGTTTTTTCTATATTAATAGGATTTTCTGAACTGGGAATTATTGTCTGTTTAGTAAGAATTTCAGTAATTCTTTTAGCACCAGCGAAACCCATTTGTGTGAGAACAAGACTCCAAGAGAGAACCCAAATTGGGAAGAAGAGATTTCCCATAAGCATTACATAGGAGTACAATCTACCTATGTCAAAGATTCCAACTTGAATCAAAATTACACCATAAACAACAGCCATACCCACACTAATACCAACTAACAGAACGGGATAGAATTTGGATCTTAACTGACCTCTTTTAATTATCTGATCGGATAAAGTATTATTCTTGTTTCTAAACTCAATCCTTTCATGTTGGTTTCTTGCAAATATTTTTACTACGCTAATACCTAGTAATTTTTCTTGTAGATAAGAGGACAAACCAGAGTATGATTCCTGAATCTCCATAGAAATTGGACCAACAGACCTAAAATATCTTCGAGCTAAGAACAAGATTGGAACGGTTATTGTTAAAGGTAATAACCACAAGATGGGTATACCATTCCAAAAAGGGTCAATGAATAGCATCCCAACCATTGCAAATGCTACTCCTACAAATGATAAAAACAGAAGGTGAATACAAGGATTTACTAAATAATTTACCATTCTTGTATCAAATGTAGCTCGTGCCATCACATCTCCTGCCTTCACTTCATCATGGAAAGTCATGCTCTTAGATAACATCGATGCATAATATTCATCTCTAATATCTCGTTCTAATTTCTGAGATGTAATTTCTATGACAACACTAGCTCCAAAATCAACAAATCCCATCAAAACTGTTAATCCTAAAATTATTAATGCGTAATTTTTTACTCCTTCCCAATTTTTTGCATAAATTGCATCAATTAAATATTTTCCAGTGATTACTGGATTTATTGTATTAATTGCAATTGACATAGTTGCAAATAACATAAATACTGCAAGTAGTTTTTTGTAAGCAAAAACATGACTAAGAATCCATTTGATATGAGTTTTCTTGTTATATTTGACCATAATAGGGTCGAAGAATTCTCCTGTTTCTAGATTGCTAGTTTTTGTTGACAATGATTTCGCTTCCTTCAGAATTTATGATTCTTTTGAATATATAAACCAAAAACAAAGCATTATGGTTTTGTTTTTCATGCTAATTTTCCTTAATAAAAGTGATTATTAAGCTAATTTTCCATTGTAAACAAATTTCTAAAAGTCAATCCAAATTTCAACAATTCTTCCAATCATCTGTATATTATTCAAAGCTTTTCCAACCAAACGCAGAGGTGCTTCATTTAGTGGTAAAAACAGTGAGTTCTTCTTAACTGCTAAAAAGATATCATCATTATATGAAACAACACTACTATTGAGCGTAATTATTTCTTCATCTGAATTTTTCAAGATAATATCATAACCATTTAGTGCAAAAGTTTCATTAAATGTGTAAGAAGTACTATCTTCTAGTTCTCCATCGATAATAGAGATAATTATCCACAGTGGGATTCCTGCATAGGAATTAATTCTATCTCCGTCTTGCATCTCGTAGAATGCTATAGTATGTGGTTCTCCACTTGCCATTGTTGATTCAAAATAAGGACGATTAACACTATCATTTGTTATACCATAAAGATATACAATCCATGATTCTGTTACTGATTTGATTTCTATTTCTTGGATTTTCTTAGCCCAAAGATTCCCATCTGACAGATACCCTTCATTAGAAAGATAGGCGATTCTTAGGGGACCATCGTCAGTAGTAAGGGCATTTCCGTCTTGCTCGTATGCTAAAATCATCTCAAATTCATTAATTCCCAAATTAGCTCCAGTTTCATTGTCATAAGCAGTAACTTGACCAGCAATCATAGAATAGGAATAAGATACTTCATATCCATCGGTTGCTCTTATTGTTAAATCAGAAACGGGTAACATTCCTCCAATATCATCCAGCAGAGAGATAATTGATACACCTTTGTAAGTTGAAGGACCCACAATTGTTCCTGTTGTCTTCTTATACCCACCTAAACCTGAAACACTAGGGAGATCTATTAGATCTGCCATTGTGTAATTTTTGTTTATACTTTCGCTTACCAACGATAAAATCACAGTATCAGGTTCAGCGTTATTTTCATAGAATAAACCAAAATAAATTCCTATTCCGGTACTTGCTATAACGAGTAAAAACATTAAACTGAAGATGATGATTGTCTTTTTTGTTACCATTAAGATATGCTATCGCGAAACAAATATAAATCTGTTTGAATAGCAATACTCCCTATCTAAAGGCAAAATTTTAAGTAAGTTATTTCTGGAATAAAAATAGGAAAGTCTTATACGTTGAGTAGTGTGTTTTTCATATGGTCTCCAAGTATATTAAAATAAGCTTGACAGTTATTCTTATACTTGGAGTATTAGGCCCCATCATTTTTTTCAGCTTTAATAAAAATCCTAGCAGAGATATTGAGATAGATTTGTGGTATACTTACGAAGGTGGAGATGTAATTACTTCCAAGGTTGCAGCCTTTATGGAGGATAATCCTAATATTCAAATCAACTTTGTAGAACAACCTTCATCAGGTTGGCTTGATAAATTCATTAGCGTAGCGCAAACTGGTGAAGCTCCAGATATTTTTTTAGGAAAGGGTTCTTGGTTTGGCGAGTTAGCCCAGT
>JAUWPI010000134.1 GCA_030611665.1 Candidatus Heimdallarchaeota archaeon
TCACCTTCCGCCTCCACCTTTCTTTTAACCTGTAATAGGCTGGACCATAGACTAATCTTTTCTGATTCTTGAGTTGTTTATACTGTTGTTGAGCATATTGTTCTTGTAATTTGCTTACTCTTTTCAAATAATACTGGGTGAGACTTTTCACCCCTTTCCCCTCGTCCTTGACAATAATCGGACGAGAGCCGATATTGTCCACAAAGGTCACGAGGTTAGTTAAACCCAAATCAAGTGCGCCTTTTCTTTTTCGTTTTTTCTGCACTTTCTTTGGGAGGTTTTTCTGGTAAATAATCTCTATTGTATACCCCACTCCTCGGGGAATAATCCTTACTTCTCTTAGTTTATCTAGCGCGGTTAAGCGTGTTTTCATGCTAAACCCTACTTTCTTCGGCAAGACCAAATTTCCCCCCTTTATTCTTGCTTGTTGATTAGAGATAATCGCCACCATCTCTCCCTTCGGTTTTTTATATTTTGGTGGTTGAGGTGCACCAAGAAAAGCTTGTGGAGTAGCTTGCCACGTCTTTCTTGCTCTATAAAATGCTCGCCAATTCCGTGAAAGGAGTTTTAGGGTGTGTGGGGCAGTATGGGCTGGAAGGAGCGTGTAGCACTGTTCGTGTTTGAGTAGTTTATCCAAATCATAGTAGGTGAGATACGTTCCCTTCCCTTTCTCTTGCTTGTAGAGATAGTTTGCTCGATTGTAGAGATTCTTTACCTGATGACAAATGGTGCGTAAAGCTGGACATGTTTTTGTTTCCATCACTTCTGCTCGTAACACAGTCGTCATCACTACTTTGATTAGTTTTTCTTATTAAAACCCCACACGATAACTGTTCTTCTATTGATTTACTGCTAATTACAGAGTTACACAAAATAATATCATAAAGAATAAAAGAAAAAAAATTATAAGAAGCGGTAAAACCGCTTCTTGTTGATAACAAATTAAACTAACCTATTTTTCAAACTCTTCTTCTTCTTCTTGAATACACTAAGAGCTGCTACAGAAATTATGATGAAAAGTATTGTATAACCGCTTGAAATAATTAGAAACGAATATTCACTCACAACAGGTATTGTATCATAATTATAATTTATAGTAACAGAGTGAATATGATCACTTCTATCTCTTAAACCAGTTAAAAAGACTCTCCAACGCAAATCCTCTCCTGTGTTGGAGAACGCATGCAATACATTTGGATCAACAGCTTCCCAATGATTACCACCATCTGCAGAAAGATAGAATTCATAAGAACATAAAGAATGATGCCACATATCTACAGTAAGCGTCGCGTCAGTTATGGTTATACCCGAAGCAGTAGAGAGTTTAGTTGATTGAGCTAGCACATTACCAGGTACATAAGTATCTCCAGCACTTTCAAAGTGACGAAGAATAATTAGAGAGGACCTATTAGCTACGTATGTGTAATCTCCATAACTGGAAATTCTACTTTCAGCAATTATCTCTTGAGCTTTAACTACATTGTAGGGTTGACAATCATCATAGAGAGGAGCAATTATAATAATATGAGCTGCGACAGAGATTGCATCAATCATAATTTTTGTCTTTTCTTTAGAATTCAGGTGATTACGTATAGTTAACATATTCGCATCTATATTTTCTTCTTTTAGTAGATTTACCAGATAAATACCTAAACCCGCTGAAGTGCTTTTCTTTCCTCTTCCACTTCCATTTAGAATAAGTACTTCGCTCATTTGACTACCTCCAATATCGCTAGAAATTGCTTAAGTTTCTCCTCTACAGCTTTCTCTTTTTCAGTTAAGGAAAATACTTCAGCAACATACTTGGGTGGATAGAAATTTAGACTTAATCTATGCATAAGATGTTTGAATATTTCTACTCCTTCATCATCTACTTCTTCAGTTGTAGCAATTGCAAGTATTGAAGGATATCTATCATATCTCTTTTTATGGTGAGATTCCCCTTTGATCAAGACAACCCCAGCTTGAAGAAGAGGAAGGAATCGCTCAATAACTTTTTTGAGTTCAGAAGAAAAACCTCCAAATGTAAGTGGAGTAAGAAAAACAATCAAATCACTATGAATAACTTTTCTAATTATTTCTGTTCCCGAATCTCCTTTCACACCTGAACAGATCCCAGGTGTCGTATCCCAGCATTTGAAACATCCTATACAGCTCTTTAAATCTGTTTTATTAAGTATGATAGATTCACAAGAGATTCCTTTAGATGTTAGCTCCTTCTCAATTATATTCTGATACAACAAGTGTTGGTTACCAGATTTCAGAGAACCATTTAGAATTACGACGCTCATATATTTCACTTTTTTTTATTTACAGTGTTTAGGTTAAGAAAAAAAAGAAATTGAAGTATATAAAAGATACTAGTTCTTTTTATTCCTTCTTTGGTCTTAGTTTGAGTAGAGATATGAGTACTAGTCCAATTATCAGATAAATAGCAGTAACAATAATTAATGATACAAATTCAAATTGTATATCAGCGAATGTTTGACCATAAATCATTACACTGTTAACCATATTTGTTGCAAGATTTGTTGGAAGTATATCAAAAACTCCAAAGACATTTCCATTTATCTCAAACATTGGTATTGTACTCATTCCCCATACAGGGAAGAAGGTTATCATATACAATGGAATTGCAACTACACTGGAGATGGAACTTGCTATTGTTGCTTTCTTTGAAAATGCAGCAATAATCATCCCTATAGCCGACATTGACAATGACATAATCCATATTATTATTCCTGCTAGCACAAATGAACCAATAGCGTTGTATCCAAAAGCTAGAGATAATGCAAACAAGACTATTATTTGTACAAGAGCCACTAGAAGTTGAGAGATAGCCAATCCACCAAGCAAATGTATGGTTCTCATAGGTGTAAGTTGAAGTTTTTCTAAGGTTTTCTGTTCATACTCCTCTGTTAGGATAGAAGATACAAAGACGATATTCATTACAATTCCAATAATCACAAATCCAGGAACCATTAAATCGAAAACTGTTGTATTTCCAACTATATCGATAAAATTTTCTACTATTATAGTATGCCCAGTTGTATCTCCTAAGCTTAATCTAACAGCGCCAACGAAATCATCATAAATACTGCCGAATGCAGTAACCGCACTTTGATAATCACCAGTTGTAGAATCACCTACTACTGTAACAGTTATATCATTGTCAAAGCTGAATATCATTTCACTAAAGTTTTCAGGTATAATCAGCGTGAGATGCAAACCGTGTTCTTCATAGATCAGATAATCTTCAACTGATTGGTTATAGTATTCACTTTCATATACATAGAAGAGATTCATTGGTTCCTCTCCTTCCTCAACTGGATAGGTTATAGTTTCCAAAGTACCAATGAGTGATTCTCCGAAAGTATATGTTATTGTATCATTAGTATAACCAGCGTCTTCGTTGACCACAAGTATACTAAATGATTGCACCGCAGAAATAGGTCCACCAAAAATCACTCCCATAAAAATCATAAGAATAGCAGGTAATAAAATTGCTATAATGAAAAACAACTTAGACCTGAAGATCTCCTTCAGATATTTTAGGCTAAGCTTAAGTGTAGTTCGGAACTCATACCCTATGTTCTGAGTTATTGAAACAAATTTATTCTGAATATTTTTCTTTTCGTCCATTTCTTTCACACCCGTAATTCCTTTCCTGTTAAACTGATGAAAACAGTTTCTAGGGATTGTTTAGTTAATTTCACATCTTGTACCGTAAACCCTTCAGCTTCTACAATATTCAAAATTTCTGGAAGTTTAGCAATAGCATTAAGTGTTTTAACAACAAGGTTTTGTTCATTCTTTTCAATAGAAACATCAGCAACAGATTTGTCAATTTTGGAAACTAATGAATCATCAAAATCTTTGTCAATCTCAAGTTGTAGAATGTCTCCTTTACCATGGGTATTTTTGAGATTTTCAGGGGTATCTACAGCTAGCATTTTACCTAAATCAAGTATACCTACTCGATCTGAGAGTGCATCAACTATTTCCATAAGATGGCTTGTAATGATTATAGTCTTGTTATCTTTAGAAGCAAAATCCTTGAGATAATCATAGAGATAATTACGTGTTTGCGGATCAAGTCCAACAAAAACTTCATCTAATAACAAAATTTGTGGATGATGAACCATACCCATAGCTAAATTCAACCTTCGTTGCATACCACCGGATAGCTTTGAGGCTTTCTTCTTTTTATGTTCAACTAAATATAACCCTTCAAGCAAATGATCAATTCGTTCTTTAAGTTCCTTATTAGGAATCTTATAAGTAGTTCCAATGGTACTCAGATTTTCATAAACTGTTAAATCTTTCCAGAATGCTGCTTCTTGGGGTACATAACCAATTACATTTTTCAATTTGGAGGAATTTATGTTAAGCTCTTCTCCATTAAACAAAAATTTGCCTGATGTAGGTTTCAACAGTCCAACTAACATTCGTATAAGTGTTGTCTTTCCCGCTCCATTTGGACCTAAGAGCCCAAAGATCTCTCCTTTCTTAATAGAAAACGATAAACCATCTACCGCTTTCACAGCTTCACTTTCTTTCTTTGAGCTGAAGTGTTTTATTAGCTCAACTACTTCAATAGCAGAATCACTATCTCCCACACTTTCACTTTTAAGAATTACATTTTCGTTAGATGTTACCATTTTGTACACTTCTTAATTAATTATTATTCATTACTAGGTTTTAAATTTTTAGCGAATAGCTTATCTAATGCATCTTGAGCGATTTTCTGAACTACTTGAGTTTCAATTTGCTCTTCTGCATAATCTAATAAAATACTCATCTTCCCCGAACATGTAACAACACCTACGACAAGATTTACTGTTACAAGTGGAAATCCTGCTCCTGGATGTTATTATTAACTCCAATTATATAAGAAAAAAAACGTTGTTAAACTCTAGTATTCTAAATCAGAGTTATAACTACATCGTGGGGTAAGCCTTTTAACTTTGTATGCCTTAAGGAGACATATGAAAGCTGTTGTTTATGAAAAATTTGGTCCACCAGAGGTTCTGGAATTGAAAGAAGTTGAAAGGCCTACTCCTAAGGATAATGAGGTACTGGTAAAAGTTCATGCGACTCCAGTAACATATGGAGAGATCATAGGTCGAAATTCTAAAAATATCTCACCTCGCAAGTTTAATATGCCTTTCTTATTCTGGCTCATTCAGCGATTAGATTTTGGTCTCAGAAAACCTAAAAGAAAGATACTAGGGAGTGAGTTTGCAGGAGAAGTTGAATCAATAGGTAAAGATGTCAAACTCTTTAAGAAAGGTGACGAAGTTTTTGGATATTTAGGTCCAGTCGGAGGTGCAAATGCGGAATTTGTATGTCTGCCTGAAGATGGAAGAGTTACTTTAAAACCATCCAATATGACTTATGCGGAAGCTTCTACTGTTCCTTTTGGAGCAATGACTGCATCGAACCTTCTCAAAAAAGTAAATATTCAGGAAGGGCAAAAAGTACTCATTAATGGGGCTTCTGGAGGAATTGGTAGTTTTGCTGTACAGCATGCGAAAAATTCTGGAGCAGAAGTTACTGGTGTTTGTGGCACTCCTAGATTAGAATTTGTGAAATCTCTAGGAGCAGACAAGGTCATTGATTATACTCAAGAAGATTTCACCAAAAGCGGTGAAACCTATGATGTTATTTTTGATATATTAGGTAAGAGTTCTTTCTCACGTGGTAAAAAATCGTTAAAGAAAAACGGAAGTTATCTTTATGCTAGTTTTAAGACGAGAAAACTTCTTCAAATGCTAAGAACTTCAATAATAGGTAAAAAGAAAGTAATATGTGCAATATCAATGGATAAGACTGAAGATCTTATAGATATTAAAGAGCTAGTTGAAGCAGGGAAATTAAAAACAGTCATCGATAGAAGTTTTCCGATGGAACAGGCTGCAGAAGCTCACAGTTATTTCGAAAAAGGGCTTAAGAAAGGATCTGTTGTAATAAATATCAACGGTAATGACAAAACCTAACAAAAAAGTGAAATGATTATGAAAGCAATTGTATATGAAAAATATGGACCTCCTGAAGTCCTTCAGCTGAAAGAGATAGACAAACCTGTTCCTAAGGATAATGAAGTACTAATACGAGTGTATGCTTCAACTGTGCATGCTGGCGATGTAAGAATGCGAAAGTTTGATGTTCCTCCAGCTGAATGGCTTATGGCAAAATTTTTTCTAGGGATATTCAAACCCAGAAGAAAAATTCTAGGGATGGAATTAGCTGGGGAAATTAAAGAAGTAGGTAAAGATGTAAAGCAGTTTAAGAAAGGTGATCAAGTTTATGCATCTACATTGTGGTCAAATTTTGGTGGATATGCTGAGTACAATTGTATGCCTGAAGATAAGGTATTGGCCTTAAAGCCGACTAATATGACCTATGAGGAAGCTACCACTATTCCTAATTCTGGAATTACAGTGTTAAAGATTCTTCGAAAAGCCAATATCCAGAAAGGACAAAAAGTTCTAATTTATGGTGTTTCTGGAAGTACAGGTGTTACAGCATTACAGATTGTCAAGTCCTATGGTGCAGAGGTTACAGGAGTTTGCAGTACAAGCAATATCGAAATGGTAAAATCACTAGGAGCTGATAAAGTCATTGATTACAAAAAAGAGGACTTTACACAGAGCGGTGAGAAATATGATGTTATTTTTGATGCAGTAGGTAAGATGGATAAGAGTGGTAAAGAGTTACTAAAGAAGACAGGAATCTTTCTTGACGTCCATAAAGATAGTGGAGGTATGGGCAAAGCGTCTGAGGTAAGAGGCTATCTAACCATCCTCAAAGAGCTTTGTGAAGCAGGAAAATTCAAAGCGGTTATAGATAAGATATATTCAATGGAAGAAATAGTTGAAGCACATGAATATGTCGAAACAGGACGTAAAAAGGGAAATGTAGTAATAAAAATAACATAAAGATAGGATCAGACTAAAATGGGAAAAGATGAGGAAATAAAAGAAGAAGTAAGTAATAAAATGGCTCTCAAACTCTTGAAATTGCTTTTTTTCAGTCTTATTAGATTGAGATTTTATATGCCTGGGATACCAGAAATAAAGGTTCATGAGTTAAATGAATTGATAGAAGCTAATCAATCTCCTCTACTGATTGATTTGCAAGACAAAAATGATTTTTATGTAACTGAGAAAGCTTATTTTAAACAGGGACATATTCCAAATGCTAAGCTAATTCCTGGGTTTCGATTACCTGATAACATAAAGAATCTCTCTTCTTTTAGAGAAAAGGAAATAGTTACTATTTGTCCAGGTGGAGGATTGTCTTTAGTTGGTGCAGAATTTCTTATCAAAGCAGGATTTAAGCATGTCAAGAGCTTAAGAGGCGGTATGAAAAAGTGGCATAAAAAAGGATATCCGACAACTAAGGTTGAGACAGATAATGATTTGATATACTTTACTGAAAAAAAACTAGAAGTACCTGTTGCGAAGCAAGCTTCAGAGGAAGGCTATTCAGGTGAAATACATAAGACTCTTGATGCACGCAATCTAAGCTGCCCTATTCCTGTTCTGAAATCCAAGAAAGAAATAGTAAAACTAGATGTAGGCCAGATTTTGGAAATTTTAACTACTGATCTAGGTAGTAAGAGAGATATTCCTGCGTGGGCTAATATGACGGGTCAAGAACTCATTTCCTTAGAAGAGAAAAGTCCAGAAGTATTTCGCTTTATAGTTAAGAGACTGAAGTAAAGTAATTTTCGGAACAAAATGCATAGATTCATAGCTATGCAGATAAAGTAATCAAAAAGGACAGGTAGTAGTAATCTGTACTAGTTTTTAATTCCTCAAGTGATAAAAAAAAGGTTCATTGCTTCTTCTTTTCCAAGTTCAAACCTTCAAAAAGAAGAGTAGTTATAACCTAATTGTCTATTGTATCAACCACTCTGGTATATTATTTTGTTCTTACAGTTCTTCGATAGTCTCCTTAAATATTACATTTCTCTTCCGTAAGTATTCAATAACTTGGTGATAGACTTCTGAATGTTTTCCTAATAGTTCTGGAGGAATGATTCCTTTTTCTTTGAATTTTCCTTCAAGAATAATTTGTGCAACAGCTGTACAAGTATATCCTGTTGTTCTTGCTATAGATAAAATACGCTTCTCTCTATCGTACTTATCAAGCATATCATAAGTATAACGTAGTTTCTTGTCATCTTTCATTCCTTCAATAACTATCTTCATAATAGTATGATCTTCATCTCCCTCTTCAAACATCCAATGATCAAGTAGAAGTTTACCTGTTAGATCAATTGGTTTGATTTTTTTTCCTTTTACATCAATTTCCTCTGTATTGAGGAATCCTGCTTCTATTAGCATTTGCATCTTTTCTATATGATCAGGATATCTCAGTGTTTTTTCTTTCATAAAAGGGATATCCATTGTCTTGATGAGAGTTCTAAGACCATCAGTATTAATGGCTACTAGAGTTCCTTCTTCTGGAAAATCTAATAATTCAAGTTCAACTAATGCTGGTTTAACAACTA
>JAUWPI010000036.1 GCA_030611665.1 Candidatus Heimdallarchaeota archaeon
AATAACTCCAGCCATTAAATTCAATCCTACTACTGTTGAGAAAGCAAAAACTACAACTGAAGCGACGAATGCTATCATGAACCAAGTAGTTTCAAAAGGAATTGGGATGTTAAAGAATTTCTTAAGGTTGATAACTTCTAAAACAACATCATCTTCCATTTCTTTTTGTCTGATTCTGCTAGATATTAGTCCTTTTTCTTCTTGTTGTCTTCCTATTTTTTCAATAAATGTCTCTGAACTCATTTTTTTCCACCTATCCTGCTATAGCCTTTTTAGGCAATGTTGAGATTTCGCGTTTCTCACCATGTTGTTGCATCCAAGCTTTGCCTTCTTCAGTATAAATGTGGCATCTTACATCATGGCCTGGTTCAATTTCTACGATACTTGGAACAACAGCTTCGCATAACCCTTCCATCCAGTAATCACATCTGGGATGGAAACGACAAGCTGATGGAGGATTAATAAGGTTTGGAATAGCCCCGCGAATAATCGTGAGATCCTCACGCGCTGCATCAGGTCGAGGGATAGCTCCAAGAAGACCGCGAGTATATGGATGATAGGGTGATTTGAAGATGATCATAATATCTCCAACCTCGCATATGAAACCTGCATACATTACTGCTACACGGTCACACATTTCGGCAATTACACCCATGTCATGGGTAATTAGAATAATGCTCATATCGAACTCTTCACTGGTAGCCTTCAGAAGCTCGAGAATTTGAGCTTGAATGGTTACATCAAGGGAAGTAGAAGGTTCATCTGCAATCAATAATTCAGGATTACAGCTTAGAGCCATCGCGATCATAACACGTTGGCGCATACCTCCGGAGAATTCGAAGGGATAGTTATCAACACGCTCGTCAGCACTTGGAATTCCGACAAGAGACATAATTTTAATAGATTTTTCACGGGCTTCTTTCTTAGAAACTTTTTGGTGAAGAATAATGGCTTCACTGATCTGATCACCAACAGTAAAAACAGGATTAAGAGAAGTCATAGGATCTTGGAAGATCATAGCAATTTGGTTACCACGGATCTTACGCATTTCAGCATCACTTAATTTGCGGAGATCTTGACCATGGAAAAGAACTTCACCTTCAAGAATTTTGCCCGGGGGATCAGGTACAATTCCTAGTATAGATAGAGCGGTTACTGATTTTCCTGAACCTGACTCACCTACGAGTCCAAGTGTTTCCGATTTATGAACAAGAATGTCTATACTTTCTATTGCTTTTACTACTCCTTCCTCTGTAAAAAAGTATGTTTTTAACCCTTTTATTTCTAGTAAAATATCTTCCGGCGGTCTACTCATACATTTCACTTACTAGTATTTTTATAAACGCTTAATTCTGTTGTTTGTTATACTTTTATAAGTTTGTCTGTCTTGCTCTACAATGAACACACTAGTCTCTGTAGTTTAACCACTGCTAGAGCTGTTGTCCTTAAGAATTGTAAACATTCTGAAAAGAGAAAACGAATGTGGTGAAAAGGTATTATTCTACATTAATTTATATGTCTGTAATCTTTCCTGATATCTTTTCACTCTTTTACATAGAGATGGTAAATTAACTTGAAAATCTCTTTTTAAATTCAACAAAATAACTAATCTTGCAGCTGGAAGATTGATATATGTTGGGAAAAATGCTACTATCATTGTTAAAGCTGTTTCGCGTAGATTAGCATAGGGTATGATTTTTCTTTCTGACAATCCTAACACTTTATCTTTCAGCATCTCAAGTTTTTCGTGTCGAGTCTGCAGAAGTTCTTCTAGATATTTGAGCCATTGGAATATCTTTGTTTGCAGTTCCTTAACGCAGCAGTCCGAGCTAATTTTAAGTAGATCAGCATTTTCGAGATTCTGTTTAGCCAGTGAGATTTTCTTCAAGAAGGATTCATGATCTTTATCCATTCCCCAGAATCTAAGTATTCTTGAGATATTTTTCTCCTGAATCTCTTTACCGTTCATAGTGAGATTGTAATCTAGAACAGCTAAAAAGTAGGCGAGAATATCATCATTCTGAAAACTAGTGTCATTTTGGTGACTTTCTAGTAACAGTGTGTAGATATTTTGAAAATGTAGAACAGAGTCAGTGAATACTCTTTCAGGAATATTGTTGCGAAGAAGCTTAGATATTATCTCTAGAAATTGGAAAAAATGATTGTGGTTTTGTTGCCAGTCAAATTTTTCTAGTTTCCCATTAATTAGAAACTCAGGAATAGTAACCTTATCTTTGGGACTTTCTAATGGTTTGAAGTCAAGCTTTTTGATGACAGTGGTCATTTTACCTCACTAATATATACTTAAATTCATATAAATACCCACAAAATTTTTAGTGAGAAGATAAAACCTACTATCCTTTAGAAGAGAGTAACTCCCTCCCAAAATAGTCTACACCCGATTTTGGAGTTACTAAATCTATGTTTAGTAAACGATAAGCTTCCACTAGCCTATCAATAAGATAATGTTTGAAATGCTTAATATACCTAAGAAAATATAATTGCATTTTAATTGCATAAAATGCCTCTATGAAGAAGATGAAACTGAAAATTGAAACGAAACTAGAGGGAAACTAGAGCGATTCTAATGTTTTTTATTAAGGTCGTCTCCCCATGGATAGTAATTTAGACTCTCTAGCCATCTGAAAAAAATGGAAAAAGAAAAAGAATTGAAAGAAGGTGTTTAATCCTTCAGTCTTGGATCTAATGCGTCTCTTAAAGCGTCACCAAGTAAGTTAAAGCCTAGCACGGTGAAGAAAATAAACAAAGCCGGAAACATCGGCATCCATGGATAATCCAATAAATTATTTTGCCATTTATTTAGATCATCTCCCCACGAAATAGCGTTAGGGTCTCCGAAACCGAAAAAGGCTAAGGCTGCGAATGTAAAGATAACACCAGCTATACCCAGTGTGATAATGATAATCAATGGGGCTAGTGAGTTAGGCAATATGTGCCTAAAGATAATCCTCATATCCGACGCACCTAACGCGCGTTCTGCTTCAACGAAATCTTGTTCTTTTAGAGAGAAGAAATTGGATCTTATGATAAGTGCCGTTCCTCCCCACCCGATAAGTGAGAAAAACACAATTACCACAGCGTATTTACCACCCGGAATCTGCACATCTTCAAACAGTACGATGATAAAGATCATCAAGATAAAACTAGGCATGGAGTATAGTATTTCTACTACTCTTTGCAAGACGTTATCTATAATACCACCATAGAAACCTGCGATTGAACCAAGAACTGTACCTATAATTACTGTGGTCATCTGTCCGATGAAACCAAGTGCTAAAGATACTGATGCTCCAAAGAATACTCTGGAAAGCATGTCTTGTCCAAGCCGATCAGTTCCAAATGGGTGTTCCCATGAAGGAGGTAATGTTGATTGATCTGCGAATTGATATCTAGGATGTTGGAAAAGTACAATAGGGTTGGACTGATCCATGCCAGGGTACCACAATTCTATGTACAAGTTGTTTAGACTAGCAGGGTTATTAGGGTCACCAAGGAGTAAATTGGCATTTGTTAACCAATTATCAACCATAAGCAGTATCCAAGAAACTAGGGCCATCATAATTAGGAAAAGTACGATGTACAAACCTAACATACCCATTTTATCTTTCTTGATACGGCGCCATACTATTGACCATTGGCCGGCTCCTTTCATTGTTTCGATTTCTCTTAACGTTTTCTCGTCAAGAAGAAATTCATCTGTTTCTACTTCTTTATCTACAGTTGCCATTTAATACCCTCTAATATTTAATCCTCGGATCGATAAACACATACGTTATATCCGTGAGTAGACGCGCTATTAAGAACAGCAGTGGGAAGATCGTGTTCGTTGCCATCATAAGCGGATAGTCACGGAAAAGTGCACCCTCCAAAAAGAGAGTTCCGAGCCCAGGCCAACCGAATACTGATTCAACCATAACACTTCCACTTAACAATCCTGGTAATGAGTTACCTATGATTGTTACTATTGGTAGAAGGCCGTTTCTGAAAGCGTGCTTGTAAATAACTGCACGATTATCTAATCCTTTAGCTTTTGCTGTTGTTACGTAATCTTGCCTCAAAATTTCTAACAACTGTGATCTTACTAACCTGGCCATAAACACTAGTCCTCCTAGCGTCAACGCCAGCGTCGGCAGAATCAGGTATTTGTAGAAATCCGGGTTAAGAATAAGTGGTGTCTTGAATGCATCTTTGCTCACTACTCCAGTAAAGTTGAATAACGAGTAGGATAGCAACATGATTAGTTTTGCTAGCCAGAAAAGAGGCATAGAATATCCTAGTAACATAGCAATAGTTAATGAACGATCCCAAATTGAGTTTTGTCTGGTTGCTGAAACTACACCAATTGCTGTTGCTAGCAATAGTGAGAAAACGAACGATAAAACATTTAGTGTTATTGTATACACCATACGTTCGCTTATCAGCTGCGAGATAGGTATACCTACCCCCGCTTGCGTGTTATACCAACTTCGACCCAAATCGAAATGTAATAAATCATTCACGAAATCAATATATCTTTCAAACCATGGAACTGTGTACATCTCATTGTCCAGCAGCCCCATTTCTATTGCTTCTCTGTTATACGCCGAGTTATAACACTCTGGTGTCTCACATTTCAATAACCCCAACCTGACGATAACTGGATCTCCAGGACTGATGTTAATCAATGTAAAGTTCATCAAAGTGATACCTAGCATGACAGGAACGATATAAATGACTCGTTTTACTATATATCCTCTTAAAGACATAATATATACTCCGTGTACTATTTTACTCGAAATCTATTATATTTTAATTAATTTCAAAGTTTTAGATGCATTTATTAACCTTTTTCTAGGCGAAAATTTTTTTCTAGCGAAAAGTTTTTTTCTTTAAATATAAAACCTAAAAAAATAGGTCTAAGTGTTTTTGTTATTAAGACCTTAAATTGTTTTTAAGAATAAGGTTGATTCACCAGTTTAAATGCCTTCTTCTATCATTTCTTCTATCTTCATATCGAAAGTAATATTTCCATCATGCATGTGAAGAGTTCTGTTCGCTCGTTTTGCTGCTGATAGATCGTGTGTAACTAATAAAATAGACGTTCCTCTTTCTTTGTTCAAGTTTACAAACAAATCTAGCACTGCTCTTCCTGTCTTTGAATCTAAATTCCCTGTCGGTTCATCTGCCAGTAGTATGATTGGGTCATTTACTAGTGCTCTCATGATTGCCACTCTTTGTCTCTCCCCTGAGCTCAGTTCTTCTGGAAATTTATTTCTCAAATGATCTAGATTGAAATCTTGAATCAAGCCATCAACTGTGTACTTTCTTTGTTCATATGGTACTGAGTCAAAGATTAAAGGTAATTCAATATTTTCAAACGCTGTCAATCCCTCTATCAGGTTAAAGAACTGAAACACAAACCCTAGATTCTTCCTTCTGAAATTGGTTAGTTGATCTCTTTCAAAATGGCTTAAATCTGTTCCATTGATTATTATCCTTCCTTCTGTAGGTACTTCTAATGTTCCTACCAAATTTAGCAATGTTGTTTTACCTGAACCTGAAGGACCAACAATGGAAGAAAATTCTCCCCTCTCAAAATTTACTGATACATCATTAACTGCCTTTACTTCACTACTTCCTACAGTAAAGGTCTTTGAAAGGTTTTCACAGATTACGATTTGTTCTTTCATCTATAAGGTACCACAAAACAAGCACTAATAAAGTTGTTCAAATGCTTATATTTCTTCTAATTCTATTCTAGTTTATAGTGGGTTTCAGGAATTTTGTTTCTCCTGTTGGTTCAAAATAGAGCAGCTTTCCTTCTATATCTTGATTAGCTTGTTTAGCAGAAAAAGTAACAATATTTACTGGAACATAAATAATGTGAACAATTATAGACTCTAGGACAGATTTGATTCTCGCTGTTTCATCTAGAACAGCCTCAATATTCTGATTCTGAATCGCTACCTCTAATATTTTGATTATTGAATTGCCAAAGTAAAAGAGCAATCTCTCGTTAATCTCTGACGTATCCTCAGCTGAAAATATTTCTATCCATTTCTCAAGTACACCTTCTTGCTTTTTAGCATCATTAATTGAGTCCTGAATATTTTTCTTCTTTGCTTGGAATTTTCTTAATTGGTTAATCAAGTCTTCTTTTTGTTCCCTTGTTACCTTTTTACCTCTTCTTTCATCTATTTGCAGTCTCTTTGTTCTAGCATCGATCTGTTTTTGAGTTCGTTTTAGTTTGATAAAGCTAACTTTGGCATCTCTCCCCTTTGTAGTTAATTCCTCTTGTTTAACCTTTAATTGGGGTCTTATCTCTTGAAATACCTTTTCAAAATCAGTTTCATTCCAAATTTGTTTATCATTATCAATTGTTTCTTTTAATCTATTTAGAAATAGTATGAGTTCTGAATGGTAACTATGTGTTTTGTCCATTTTCTTCTCATAATCAGCAATGTAATCATGTATCACTTTTTCATCAAGCTCGATGATATTGGATTTTTTAATTTCCCTTTTGCTTAATCTTTCTTGAGAATCTCTATTCAGTAATTTAACTAGATTCATCTGAATTTTGTTTATTGCTTGAATCAGATTCTCTCTTTCTTTTTTTGATATTTCTTTGAATTCTTTCTTCCCCACTGCTAACATTTTTAATTGCTTCTTATTTCCTGATAGAAATGTGGGAAGTAAGACTCCTTCCAAATCTAGAGGAAGTATTGCTTTGAAACTATTTTCGAGTTTGCAAAGTGCGAAAGGATAACTCATCATTTCTTGGTGAGTTATTTTTATGGATTCTAATGACTGTAATCTTCCTTGTATTTTTTCAATAATATCTTTTTTATCTACTTCTTTGGTCATATAGTAAAAATCGTTTACTGAAATGCTTGCTTTTTCAAACAGTTGCGAGAGCGCATTCTCGATTTTAATTATGTCCTCCAAACGTTTTTCTTTTGCTACTTCAGCTGATTCTTTATGAACAACGTCTATTTGCTTTTCAAGATCTGTTGTTTGCTTCTCAACGTCATCTATCTCTTGTTCACTTTCACTCTTCAGCTGCTCAATTTCGTCTGTTTCAGTACTTATTGCTTCTTCCTTTGTCTCTTGCTTTCCTTCTGCTATATCTTCACTGTCGCTTTCAAGAGTAGCTTCCGGTGTTTTATCCATTATTTCCTCGATTTTGTTAGTCAATGCTATAAATTCGGAAAATGTTAGAGGATCATCCTTAGGCTTTTCGCTCATTTACTGTAACCACTTTATAAACGATTTTTCACTTATTTAAACTACTCGAAATCTTCGAACCTATTGCAATGGTGTTTTTTACTGCTATATCTTACCTCAATTATTTGTTCTGAGATATCACGTGGGTATTGCGGAGTTATAAAAGACAAAGAAAGAAGTTGTCTCTAGGTGAGTCCTATTTCCACAAAGAAATGCCCCATATGTCATTCTATACTACCTCACAAGGTTGTCTTTTGTCCAGTTTGTGGAACTGAACTTCAAGTTAACATTGAGGAGGTTCCTTCTGAACCTGAACCTGAACCAGTCATTGAAGAAGCTTATAATTATCCTACTGCTAGACGTTTGTACGGGAATGAACCTTTAGAGACATCTAATACTCATGTACCTAATCATTCTAACGGAGATCAATTTGCATGGAAAGTTTCTGACTCTGTTCTCCCAATTAAAACAAAGAGTAATACCAACTATTCTGAGATGTTTAATCCCCCAAAGATTGATTTACGTTTCATTAAAAGCCTTACTTTGCTCGAAATTCTATTATTTTCGGTTATAGGTCTATCGTATTCGATGTTATTAATATTTCAGATAGGTCTTTCAAGTTTATTGATATCTTTGTCTATTACTTTTACATGGATTCACATTACAGTTCTTGTAGTATCATTAATTCCATCTTCATTGTTATTATTTTTGCTTAATCAAAAAATAACTAAAACCTTAACCAAGCAAAACTCTTCGAACTTAGAATTGCCAAAACGCCAGTTAGTTTCATTCCTTTTCGTTCAAGGGACACACCTCTTATCAATAGGATTAATAGCAACTGGATTATTGACCACATTGCTACCTTTAAGAGTTTCAATAAATCCCATCACTGTTATTTATATTTTCATAGTCATCACTGCTCTATTGGTTTCTATAATCTCTCCACCTTTTAGAATGGCTAAATTATTCACCTCTGTAAGGGAATCAGGAACAATACAGAATTATCAAGATTCTTTTCAATTCCCAAAAATCTGTTTGAAAAGATATGTACTAATTAGTGTTTTCTCTTATCTAATTCCTGCAGTTTTATTGATTCTAGGTCTACAATATTTTATCAATATTCTAGCATCAGTGTTTGTCCTAAACCAAGGGAACATTATGACCGGTTGGGATATATCTTTAAGCATTCTACTCTGGTTACTATTCACAGCATCCATACTCTTCTCTAGCATCGAAGATGTGAAAACTACTTCATTTTATGAAGCATTGCTGCAGAAATTTGTTAATCCTCCACCTCTTAACTGGATAAATCAAGGACATAATCTAAATGTTTCAGGAAAACCTGCGGAAATAGTAAACTTCAATGCTGATTCATCACTGTTGGTAGGTTCTAAAAAAGAATTATGTTCAACTTGCTCTGAACATCTTGTAGACGGAGCTGAATTTTGTACTCATTGTGGAAAAAAAATAGTGGGTTAGAAATAGAATTACTTTAATTTATTAACAATTTGTTTTAAAATTGTTTGTAACGTGTTCAATTTGTCTTCAAGTTTTTCTACTTTCACTACCAACTCGTCAAATTCATCACGGGAAACAGCTTCCATACCTGCTGGAGTTTCTGTTATTTGTTTTGTTCCCATTGCTTCTTTAACATCAATTATCCCATCTGTTTCTATTGGCGGATCAATATCTTTAATGTTATTTGCTAATAACAATCTATATGCAAGAAAGTCAAAAGTCTCTTTAATATTTTGACCAGTTAAAGCACTTGTTTCACAGTAAAAAAATCGAATTCCTGTTTCGATTTCCAAACGATTGCAAAATTCAAGAGCCACGTCTCGTGAAACTCTTCTGCTTTCTTCAAGATCGACTTTATTAGCTACCACAAAGTATGATAAAATACCATTGTTCGACCCTTCTATTGCTTCTTCAATCCAGTTAGAAAGATTAGTCATAGATTTAGGGTCTTGGCAATCGAAGACCATAATAGCAGCCGTTGCACCTTTGTAAAAAGATTTCCGAACAGATTGATAACTATCCTGACCTCCTAAATCCCATATTTGGAAAGTTATTTGCTCTTCATTTTTTTCGATTTTTTTTGTTGCGAAATCAGCACCTATGGTTTTAAGATAACTCTCTTGGAATCCTTTTCCCATATATCTTTCTCTGATAGAAGTTTTACCTACAGCTCCATCACCAGCTAAAATGATTTTAAAATTCCACTTTCTCATGATGATTCGCCTCTAATTTTCTTTGTAGCTAGCTAACTCTTCTTCTAGTTCTTCTGTACGAACTTGACTTTCCAACAACTTTTTCTGGAATGTTTCACCAACTTCTGCTTGAGTTTTTTCAAAGTGATTTTTAGCTTCTTCTAACTCTTTTTTCATCTTGTCTCTTTCTTCTTTTGCTTTCTTAATCTCTTCACTTTCTCGTGCCTCTTGAACAGCTTTCGCCATTAATTCATCAAGACTCCCCGAGGAGACGTCGTATTTCGAAGAAATCAGCATTTTCAGACTTTGCAATTCTTCTGCATTGATAATAGGTCTATTGGACATCATGTCGTCTACTTTTTCCTTTAATGCTTTCTTCTCAATTAGCAAGTCAGCAATTTGAGCTTTAAATTTCCTATTTTCATCTGATAATTCAGATGAGTTGCTCAGTTCAATGTCCAGTGATCGTCGGAGATGTTCAAGATCATCTGTTCCTTGTCCGAGTTCATTAACATATTTCACAGTCATGATCATATATTCTCTAACAATTGGATGCAAGAGCTCCCAGTATTCAATTAATTCTCTTTCGACATCCTTTAATCTTGAATCTTTTCTGTCTGGAGGTAGTTTAACATACACAGGATTGTCAACATTGAATGATGGTAAATAGTCTGGAACATAATTGAAAATAGTTTCTCCTTTGTGTTTTTTCGGTTTTGACATAAAATAACCCATGTAAGTTAAATTGTTTGCTAAAATAAACATTACTAAACTGATAAACAATAAAAATCTATGATTCAGTTCTTGCTTTCACTTTGCTTTCTTGGTGAAGAAGTGTTTTATCTAGTTGTAGAAAGCCTTTGAGGATTTCTCTATCGAAGATGATCTCTCCAAAATTGCAATAGTTGTCAATTAGTTTTTTAATAGTTTTATCACTCATACCTTTATCAGTGAATTTACCTAATAAGAAATCCTTAACAGATCCTCGTTTTTTCTTCTTTTTTCGGGAATGCCATGAAAATTTTGCTCTAAAAATGATTCCATGATAAAGTGTGATTATTGGATTAAACATCGTCATAATACCCAAAGTTGCACCTCAGAAATGTTATTTATTTTTCTTCTTCTTTAACATAGAAGCAAATCGATCTAAATTGGCTGAGTATTCACAGATGATTTTTTCAGCAGTAGGTTTGGTAATTCCCTCTTCCAGTAATTTCTTATAAATTGTTAAAATAGCATCTGCAAAACTGTCGGCTAAGTCAACATCGTAAATTGCGTTTAGAAATTGTTCAACAAGAACACCAACTTCTGCAGAGAGAACTTTAACAATTTCCTTTGTCTGTGAAAAATCTCTGATAGATTCTTTATGTTTTTCTCCCTTAACATCGTTAATATGTTTCTTACCTTTCTTGTTAACATAGCTGCTGTTAGCCACCAAATCACCACGTTTCATGCTATTCTCACGTATAGAATTTAAAATGTTTCCTCTCTGGGCTATTGTACAAAAGATAGCATATTTTTGAAATAAAAGATAAATATTATTCAAGAAAAACAGTTATTTACTAATTTCTTGAACAGGTTCACTCTTTTTTAGCTGAACTGAGACATAAACGAATCTTTGAACTACAGTTAAAACACAAAGAGCTGTTAATACCATGTAACCAATTGAGAAACCAGTTATGGCAAAATGTAGTCCAATTAACTCTATATTGATTGCTAGATTGCCAACTTGAAGTCCGAATGAAGGTACTAAAAGAACGACGAACATCAAAACCATTAAAACAAGCCATCTTTCAGCTCTCTCCATAATGCCCATAGCCATTTTCTTTACTCCAACACTTTCCCCTTTTGCTCTAATATAACTAATTAGAAGGCTAGATGCTACCATTACTATTCCTGTAACTGGGTCAACTTGGCTGCTGAATATTATCCCTCCAAAAACACATACATCACTTATTCTGTCAAAAATACTGTCCAAAAATGAACCTTGTTTTGATTCAAGCTGTCTGTATCTAGCTACTCCTCCATCTATGAAATCCATCGCCCCTCCAAAAAATATTAGTATGAATGCCACTAAGAAATTATCTATAGCTAGAAATATTCCTGTAGATATTGACAAGAGTAATCCAATTACTGTGAAAACTGTTGGATGAAGACCTAACTTGGCAAAGAAAATAATTACTGGCTGAACTATTCGAGTCAATGGTTCACGGATTTGAGAAATTACCATAGCAAGTCAAATTCTGTCTCCTCACTTTTTAATGTTTCTGTAACTATTACCTATTCTTTTTCTATGTTGATTTTGTCATAAAGAAAAAATTGAATCTTCTTTCGCAGATTCATCTGAAAAAAAGTTACGAAGGTAAATTTTTCGATTTGAATGAGCATCCTAAACTTGCTTCGTTATGCTTATAATTTTAAATTTTCATAATTTCATTCATTTCTTCCATTTTAATAAGGAATATACGCTTGTTACCTCTCTTATTTGTGGCACTTACCATGTCATAAGAATTTTGTGAAAATCTATTCCCTATGATTATTGCCCCGTCGCAGTTCATATCTTCTAATTTATGCCCTGTTCTTATGATAGTATTAGTGCCAATACTTTTCTTCCAATGAAAGGCAAATACTGCAAATTTTTGATCCTCATTTTCAACAATATATGGTAAAATTCTATTACTTTCATCTATATTTACCTCACTTAACGCTTTTACTTTACCATATCGATTGAGAAATTTACCAACTTTCTCTTCAAACATTTTACTTTCCATATTCTTCATTAGAGATATTTTGTCGGAATATTTGATTGTTAGTAACTCTAAAGTATTACATTTGAAAGAAAAGATAGAAAAATTACTAAGATTGAAGAGAGTTTACCTTCTTCGCATCTGTAAACCATCGTTTTTCTCTTCTTCTTTTTCGTCAGCATCTTTTGTTGGTCCTGAGTGCTTATATGTTGAACGAGATGTAAAAAGAATAATCGCTAACCCCATTACGCCTAAACCTGCAAAGAAACCATAATCATTCTCGTAAGCTATCGAGAATACTAGAATTAAAGTCATTCCTATTACAAAGAGTAGCCCAATGATGCCTGTATAAAATAGGTTGAATCTCTTCTTGTGGAATAACCCTGTCTTTTTTATAGGTTCTTCTAGTTTTTCAGGAATTTTCTTCTTATTTGAGCTCATATTTTTCTACAACTCTTTACAATTTAAGAATTTATTCGTTTAATGAAAAAGAATTGATGAAGTTAAAACTTCATTAAAACCAATCTGATGGAGGAACTCCACCAGTCATGTTGAAAATAATTGTCCATATAGCAATCATTGTTATGAAATATTGAAACATTGCAGAAGTGAAATATGATCTGACTTTGATTCCTGGCTCTTTCTTTCTAAATACTAACATCCAACCTAAAGAAACACCTAGGAAAATCAGTAACATGGTTAATGCTGCAGGCCATTTTACAAAGTGTGTTGCACCAAAAATCGCGCCTACAACAAACGCTAGAACGACCTTAGACCAATATACTTGGTTCATTACAGCCATATCTTTTATTTTTTGAAGAATATTCTTTGGTTTCAAACTATTTTTAACCTTATCTGTAAATTTTAATTTATCTGTGGACAATTCAAATCACCGTGATCGACATGAAGACTTCATTATCTAGTATTGACATATCTGCTTTAGTTTCTGAGTTACAACCAAAATTAATTGGAAGCTGGGTTAATAATATTTATTCCATATCGAAAAATCGAGTTATATTAAGATTTCGTAAGTCAACAGAAAGTCCTATGGAGCTTGTTATAGAACTTGGGAAACGCTTTCATCTTACGAAATATGTTAGAAAAAAACCTACATCACCCAATAACAAAATAATGACCCTGAGAAAGCATATTAGAGATCTACCCGTAAACAAGTTTTACCAAAGGAAACTTGATCGTGTTATAGTTTTCGAGATTGCTTACAAAGATAGTTTCTACAAACTGGTTATTGAGTTGTTTGGTGATGGAAATTTCATTCTGGTCGGTACAAATAATAAAATTATACTTGCTTATAACTATAGAAGGATGAAGGATCGTGATATTCATCCTGGAAAGTATTACAAGTTTCCCCCCTCTCTCAACGAAAACATCACCACGTTAACTCAAGAGATATTTGAAGAAAAAGTTAAAACTGGTGAAGGTAAAATTATCAAGTTTCTAAATGATATTCTTGGATTAGGACCACTATACTCGAAGGATGTTTTAACTAAATCGGGTATACAGACAAAAAATCTTGAAGAGTTAGATATTTCTTCCAAAGAATTGCTTTTCAATCAGATTAAGGTGTTAAAAGAGCAGATTACTAGTAGAAAGTTCACCTATGCTAAGTATATTGATGAAGATGAGGTTGTTGATATAACTCCTGTAAATCTCTCTAAATATGGCGATTTAGAAAGAGTTGAAGTTGAATCTTTCAATGATGAACTTGATGATTTCTTCTCAAATCAAGAAGAAGAACCTGAATATGTTGAAGATAAGAAAGTAACAACAGGAAAAAAAACTAAATACCAGAAAATACTTCAGAGTCAGGAAAACCATTTAATAAAATTAATACAACAAGAAGAAGAAGAGAAACAAAAAGGAGATCTGCTCTATGCACATTTTGCAACAATTGACGAGCTATTAACAACTATAGTTACTGCAAGACAGAATGATGTTCCTTGGGATAATATAGTAGAGAAACTAGAACTAGCTCGAGAGAAAGGTATCCCGTCAGCATCAATTCTTGAGAAAATCAACCATAAAACTAAACAATTATGGTTAAACCTCCTTAATGAAAAAACAGGAGAAAAAGAAATTATTGAACTAGATTTTACTTTAGCCTTGGTGGAAAGTGCAAATTTATTCTATGAGAAATCAAAGAAGGCTAGAAGAAAAATACCTGGAGCTAATGATGCAATAGCAAGATCAAAGAAACTAATTGACGATGTAGCATCTACTCAAGAAGAAATAGTCGAGAAAGTAGAATCAACACCTCTGATAATTAAAAGAAACAAGCGATGGTATGAGAAATTCCATTGGTTTTTACGTGGAAATCACCTAATAATTGGTGGTAAAGATGCTAATTCTAATGAGAAAATACTAAAAACGTACCTCGATGATAATGATTATTTCTTTCATGCAGACGTTCACGGTGCTCCTTATGTCGTAGCTAAAGATGGTTTATCCAATCTTTCAGAAGAAGATTTTCAAGAAATAGCGGTATTCGCTTTAAGCTACTCCAGTTTGTGGAAAGCTAATAAGCTTGTAGGGGACGTTTATCGGGTTTTACCAGATCAAGTTAGTCTTACCCCTCCTTCAGGACAATTCTTAGCTAAAGGTAGCGTTATGATATATGGAACAAAGCATTATTTCAAGAATATTGAAATAAACCACGCTGTTGGTCTAGTTATTTTTGAGAACTATGCTCAAATTATAGGTGGTCCAGTGAACAGTATTGATCAAAGAACAAAAATGTATGTTGAAATCAAGCCCGGGGATGTTCCCAAAGGTAAGATAGCTAATCAAATTAAAGCAAAACTAGCAAAACAATGCCCTTCTGAGGAGTTTTACAAACTAGCAGCTTTGACCGTCAACGATTTATTACCATTCATACCTGGTGATGCAGAAATTATAGAATAAATATAGGAAAAAAACGCAGAAAATGTAAAACCTTTAAAGGCACGATAATCTTTTGTTGATATAAGCAACTAGGATGGTTTACAAAGTGAAATCAATATTCGATAGAAAAAAATTCGAACTTGCTATCAGTGAGATAATGACCACCAACGTTATTTCTATATCTCTTGAAACTTCAGCTGAAGTTTGCGCAAAATTGATGGTTAAAAACAATATAGGTTCAATAGTTGTTCTTGACCAAAATAGCAAAGCACTTGGTATTATTACAAAGGAGAATTTGATCAAGAATGTTATTGCTGCAAACGCGGATGCATCTGCTATTCTAGCTTTAGATATAATGACAAGTCCTGTTATTACTGCGCCACAAACTATGACAATTATACAAGCAATGCAATTAATGTCCAAACAAGGAATAAGACATTTAGTCATTCTTAAAGATGGTAAAGTTGCTGGAATGTGTTCTGATACAGATATTTTCAAGGTTGTTCCCCAACTAATTATGCTGGAACAAGAATATTTGAACGTATTAGGAGAATCTCAAGTTACCGAAGAACTTCCCGACTTAGCAGGATATTGTGACGACTGTAAAGAGTTCAGAGAGAAACTCATCTTTCATCAAGGTCTCTATATTTGTCATAATTGTGCTCCTGTAGGATTGTTGGAGAGTAATGAATAAGTTCTATGCAGATTCAATGCTTGGCAAGTTGGCCCGTTTCCTAAGGTTTCTTGGTTATGATACTCTTTATCGTAGTGAAGAATCGGTTGAGAAAATGTTAGAAACCTCAATCGAGGATAATCGGGTCGTTTTATCAAAATCAAAAGTCATTGTAAATAAGTGCAACAAATTAAGCGTGAAATCTTTGTTTTTAACTATTAATGACATTGGATATCAACTTAAAACGTTGCACGATGTTTTACATTTAGAGATATCTATCCCCCCACTAAACTCTAGATGCAGTGTATGTAATAATGAGTTGATCGAAAAGAGCAAACAAGAAATCATTGACCTTATTCCTAAGGGTACAGAAAGACACCATGATCGTTTTTGGCAATGTTCTGCATGTGGAAAAATTTATTGGATAGGTAGTCATTGGAAAGCTATTGAAAAGATAATAACTGAAGCAAAAGTTGGTTGAAGTTATGGAAGTAAAAGATGATACTGGTACTTATTTAGTCAAATTAGCAAGATTTTCTGCTGAAAGTTGGGTCATAAATAAAGAAAAACCTAAACCGATTGAACCTATTCCTGAACAAGCACAATTAACAACGGGAGCTTTTGTTACAGTAAAAACATTTGAAAATGGAGAAACACACCTCAGAGGTTGCATCGGCTACATTCTAGGTATAAAATCCTTGTATGAAGAAGTTATAGATCTTTCAAGAGAATCTACACTTAATGACCCTCGATTTCCTCCTGTTAAAGAACATGAATTTTCTTCTTTGGTTTTTGAGGTAACTGTCTTAACTCCACCCGTTGAAATCGAGTATTCTGATTCTGAAGATCTACTTCAACAAATCAATGTTCCTGGGGATGGTTTAATAGTTAAATTTGGTAGATTTCAGGGACTATTATTACCTCAGGTACCTGTAGAGCAGAATTGGGATAAAGAAGAGTTCCTTTCGTATACTTGTAGAAAAGCTTACTTACCTATTGATATATGGAAAAACGAGAAGATTTCCGTAAAGAAATTTCAAGGAATAGTATTTAGTGAAATAGAACCTAAAGGGGAAATTAAACGATTACCTTTGAATCACTAGTTATAGAAAATTGAAATCTCCTTTTCTTTCAGGTTTTCTACTAAATATGGTACAAAAACTGGAATTGTAGTTGGAATTTTCATAGATAATTCCTCAAAGATGGTTTTTGACATAGTGATACTCAGACACTGTGATTTTTGATAATAATCCAAAACCTCTTCAACAGTAAATTGTTTATCATTTGAAAATATGACTCTTTCAGTTTTCTTGAGATTTTGTTGCAAAGCAAGCAATTTTGAGATTGCTTCTTGATATTCTTTAGAGTATTGGGAAACTTGGTTCATTGAATAGATTAGCGTGATTGCTCCTCTTTTGTATAGTTGTAGTATATTTGCTATATCTTCGTCTTCACCCGAAACGATAACTAAAACCCTACCTTGACATCCAGCAGGAAGTCCTCCTAATCCTTTCGTAATCTGGTCATAAACATATGTCACCCCTTCCCTTATTTCCAAATATAGATAATACTCAGGATCAGTTAGATTGACTCTTATATTACTCCCATCAATATTATCTAGAATGAACTCTCCAATTTTAGCTGCCATTTCTACACTTGAAAAAGGATGTTTTCCTGTGCGTTTGACTTTTACAGCAAAAGTGGAGTGATTGCGTAACTTCTCAAAAAATTGTTTCCTTATTATTTCTGTAATTTCATGAAAATCAGTTTTACATTCGTAAACTTTGCTAATACTTGCTATTCCCGGAACGAAATTGCTCAAAATATGTATTATCTTATCTGTTTCTTCTGAAAAAACGAATATTCTGCTAAACCTGTTTTCTATTTGAAAATCTTTAATATCATTATTCTTCAAAACAAATTCAATATGCGATATTAATTTTCTTGTTAACCATTTTCTGGTTTTAGGGCTTTTAATACCTATCTCAGAAAACCTTATTAAAATCGTTGTAAGCTGCTCATTTAATCGAATATTATTCCTTAGATCACTCTGTTTCAAAGAAATCTATACCCTCTATGAATCTTTCACGTCTAGCTTCAATCTCGGCTTCTGTAAATCCTTTTTCCCCATCACTGTCTACGACTTCTATAATGTCTGAAGCTTTATGTTCAATTTCATCAGCTACCTCATACGCGTTTTTTTCTTCAAGTTTAGATTCATATCCACATTTAGAGCATATTAAAATTTTTGATTTTCCCTTCTTCTTTGGGATTAATAATTTTCCACAATCTGGACAAAATTCCATTTCAAACCCTCAATTTGTGATTTTTTTCCTATATGTTCATTCAACCTTTTGAACGTTTCTGTTTGATACAAAATAGACGGAATCTTCCATAAGTAAATTATTTCAAACTACAAACTTTTTAACCAATGTTTCCAAATTAATTTTATGGATCAGAATTTCTCTTCTAATATCCCCTCAAGGAAAGATGAACATCTTAAGATTTGTATTGAAAATGATGTAAAATACGAAAATGTTACGTCTGGATTTGATAATTACATTATTAGGCCAAATATTCTTACAAAAATATCACCTGATGATGTTGATTTGTCTACCACATTCTTGGGTAAATCAATGGGTTCTCCTTTGTTAATTGCAGGAATGACTGGAGGTTCAGAGAAAGGAAAAGAAATAAACAAGATTATTGCTAAAGTGTGCGATGAATTCAATATCGGCATGGGAGTAGGTTCTCAAAGAGCCGCAATTGAGAATCCAGCTTTGAGTGATAGTTTTCAAGTTAGGGATAAAGCTGAAAATATTCCATTACTAGCAAATTTAGGAATTGCTCAATTCTCATCTGGATATTCAGTTAAAGAAGCAGAAAAAGCAATTGAAATGATAAATGCGGATGGATTAGCTATTCATGTAAATCCTTTACAAGAACTCATTCAATACGATGGAAATAAGAATTTGATAAATGTTCGACAAAGTCTAATAGATTTAGCAAGCGGGAGTAAATACCCAATTATCGTAAAGAGTGTAGGAACTGGCTTTTCAAAAGAAGATATGGAGTTTTTATCATCACTCAATATAACTGCAATAGACATAGCAGGGGCTGGAGGAACCAACTGGAAAAAAATTGAGATGTATAGAAATCCATCTCTGTCAGAACTTTCCTCCAGTCTAATTAATTGGGGAATACCAACAGCTGATTGTCTGGTAAATGCTGCTGACGTTTTCTCAGATTCTTCAAAGAAAATAATTGCTTCTGGTGGAATATGGAATGGTATGGATGCAGTAAAAGCCCTAATATTGGGCGCAGATTATGTTGCCTTTGCTTTACCTGCTTTGTTAGCAATCAGCAAAGATTCGGAAGAAGGATTAAGAAAGTTCATTCACAATTATATTATAGAGATGAAAATGGTTCTAACAATGTTGGGTATAACAAAACTTGAGGAATTAAGAAAGAAAAAAAACTTGTTAATGAGAAAAACTTCTCATTAATAATTCAGACTAACTATGATTCGTCATAGAGTATAAACTCTCAGTATTCTTTTTTCATCCTTTAGTTATAATGATTATTAGTATAATTATCTTTTTTGATAGCCACTAAAAAACTTACGCTAGAAAAGTCCAGGATTAAGTATAAACGATGGAATGACTATTGCAACATTGATAACCACTATTGTAGCGAAAACTTTCCAGTCCCATTTCAGTATTTTTGCTCCATCTAATCGCCAGATGGGTAAACAATTGAATAAGGCTATTAACGCGTTAAATTGTGCTACCTGTATGAAAATGTTTGGTGATGACATTATCCCCGTAAATGGTATTATTCCAAAACTCGAAGTCAATAAACCTATTAATAAACTGATAGCTCCAATAACTGCATTTATTGCTGGTCCGGCTAAAGCTACCATTCCTAGATCTTTTTTGTTCATTTGTCTGTTCAAGGGTACAATGGCGACAAAACCTGGTACAATTAATCCAATACCTATAATCATGGTAAATAAAGTGTAAATTATCCCTCTCGTCCAGAGTATGTATCTCGCAAACTGCCCTCTTCGTTGAGCGACAACCTTGTGAGCCATCTCATGTGGAAGAAAAGCCGTTGTTATCAAAATTGCAGAAATTAGAAAACCCCACCAATCATTAAAGAAAATCAGTCGAGAAAAACCAAAAACTAAAACTATGAGAGTGAAACCTATGAGAATATCAACCAACTCACTTCCAAAAGAGAGTAAGCCTCTGGATTTCTTCAATTGTTGTTCAATGAGTTTTTTCCTAGTTTCCTCATCAGCATAAGCATATGGATCTTGTAGTTGAGGTTGTTGACCCATTGTTTGTTGAGCCATTTTCATGGCATTTTGGGCCATTTGCCGAATAACTTCTGCGTTCGCTGGAGTGCCTGTAGCTGCAAAAGGTTGCTGAGCTTGACCAGGTACTGCAGGACAATGATGTGTTTCCGCGTCTCTATGTTTCTGACAAAATGACCCTCTACAATAGCGACAGTAGAAAAGTAGGTCTTCTTGAGCTCCACAATTAGGATATTCACATCTCATCTATTTCATTTTGCACAGAACACGGGCATTTTAGAAGCTATCTATTTAACATAAAACAAACTGTAGGAATCAATAAAAAAAGAATCCATTGAATATTGTTTCCAGATACAAATATTTTTTAATACAAAGCTCAAAAATCCAATGAATTAACTCAACTAGTTGATGATTACTATGAAAACAGACATTGAAATTGCACAAGAAAAAGCTAAGGATATGAAAAATATCCGAGAAATTGCTGCAAAAGTTGGTCTGGAGGAAGACGATCTTGAACAATTTGGTAAATATGTTGCAAAACTAAATTACCAAACAATGCTAAAGATACTCAAATCAGACAAACCAAATGGAAAATTAATCTTCGTAACAGCTATGACTGCTTCACGAGCTGGTGAAGGAAAAACTGTTACAACAATAGGACTCTCTCAAGCATTTCAGAAAA
>JAUWPI010000070.1 GCA_030611665.1 Candidatus Heimdallarchaeota archaeon
TCCATTGCTTTAACAGTGTCAGCAGTTGAGGTAGCTGTTTGTATACTATCTATCTGAGCTTGAAGGTTCATAACTGTATTATGAAGAGAATTGAGACGTTTCATGAAAACTGCTCTTCTTTTGAGTGCTGATCTTGCTCCAGCTTTATTACCGGCTTGAAGCATTTTAGCAGCTAATATTTTCTGCTCATCTGCTTGTCTTTCAAGGTTTCTTGCTTCATGTTCCATTCTATTCATTTGTGCTTTGAGCGTTGAAAGAGCATCAGCATCTTCCTTACGTTTTTTGCCAAAGAGCCAATTTTTAACCATTATTTATCACCTATTTAATCCTCTTCTCTTTTTCTTAGCTTTTGGATTTCTTGTTCTAAATCATCAGTTTCGACAACACCTACAGAAGGTAACCCTGCTTGTGTTGAGACACCTAATTCAACAGCAGTTTTTTCTATTAAACGGTCTACTTCAGCTGGATCAGTATCTGAAATCAATAAATCATCTATACCATCTTCAATAGTACCTGTAGATTCCTCAATCCCATCAATAGAACCTTCCATATCCTGGATTACTCGGTCTAAATCGGGTATTTGTAGCTGTTCATTAGCAGCTCTAAGAGCAGATGCTACACCGTGCATTTCTGCTGCCATACTGGCAGCTGTATCAGCCCGTTCGAGTTTGAAAATTAAACCGTTTATTTTAGACACTAATTTTTGATAACCAAACTCCCAACGTTGGTTTCGAACAATATCTGTTGCAAATAATCTTGCAGATTCTAAATCTCCTCGTTGGATACTTTGTTTCATTTTTAATTGCATTTTAGATTCGTCACGTTCGAGCTTTCTCTGAGCTCTTTCTAATCGACGAACAGTTAATCTTAGATTTACTATATGGTCGCGAGGGTTTTTCTTCGAACCTAATAGCCATCCCATGAAATTTCCAAACATCTATCTCACTGTCTAATTTTTTAAGTCATACCTATTTAAGCTTTCGTTGTTATTATATCTATTGTTTTAAACTCATATACATGAAGAAGGGTCCTTTCGAAATTTTTAAATTCAGATAATAAAAGAGAGTATGAAAATAGGTGATAATCTATGATTTTGAATAAAAAAACAGCAAAGTTAGCGGTGATAATCTTTAGTATTGCAGGAGTTATAATGTTGATGTCAACAGGTGTTCTTGCACAAGATCCCCCTTCGGATAACTACTTAAAACCAATTGGAGCGGCCCTTGCAGTAGGGATAGCAGGAGCTGCAGCAGCAATAGCTATGGGAATGGCAGGAAGTGCAGCAATAGGTGCAATAGTTGAAAAACCTGATTTATTCGGAAAAGCTTTTCTCTTCATTGTGCTTATTGAAGCGGTAGCTATTTATGGATTACTTGTAGCAATTCTAATCGTATTCTAATTCCACAATCTTTTCTTATTTTCTGGTGAATGATTATGGTTGATACCGACAAAATACAATCTCCAGCAGCTATTAAACTTACTTCAGTTAAAGATTTAGTTAAAATGATGATTTTTAGCGTAGGACCTGAAAGACCTGCAGGATACATAGGATATTTTAGAGATAATGAAAAATCTTTTTATTTCATTTTTAATACAAGTTTAGGATATTATGAACTTAATGCACTACCTTTTGTAATCTGGGTTGAAGACTCCAAAGAACTTGAAACTGCATTTGTCAGATATAGAACATCTCCTGCAGAAGAGATGGAATTTACTGATTTTGCCGCTGATCCAAAATGGGTAACTTTACCCGTAATAGCCTTTGAGGAAATGCCTGAATTTCTAAAAGTCTGGAAGGAAAAGTAACACTGGTTTAACCGATTTTTTCGCCACATTTTGGGCAAAAATCGTCTTCTTTCTTTATTTTTTCGCCACATTTGGAACAGAATTTGTCAATTTTCTTCTTTCTCATCATGACTATTTGAATTATTGACACTAACAATAGAATACTTCCAGAACAGATCAAAATAATGAAAAAATAGTTGGAAGAGGTTGGTCTGTCTATTATCCCAAATAACCCATAGCCAAGGGCAGCAATACCAATAACTAACTCAGTAACGATCCAAGTATATCTATCAAAGGCACTTTTCTTCTTAGGCATAACACTCATCACAATAAAAGAATCCTAGTATTTATGCCTTTTCTCAAATCTCCCACATGTCATCGAATTCATCGCTTTTTCTGCGAACATTTTCCATTTGTTGTTTCAAACGATTATGTTCGACTGTAAGTTTACCCAATAATCCATCTATACCCCTTGTACTTCTTCCTCCATATCTCCGAGATTGATTTAAACGATGAATTTTACGTTCGACTGCAAGAAGTTGCTCAAACAACTTATTGAACCTTGCATCTTGTCCCTCTCTCCAATATAATTCCTTTTTCAATTCACGTTTGTTCAATAGGTAGGTTCGTAGATGATTGTGATTGCGTTGAATGTTGCTCTTGAGCTCACTTATTGTGAGCGAATAATCCTTGAGATCTTCAATTATTGAGGATTTATGGATGGAGAAATCAATATAGTTGTCCACTAATTGGAAATAAGTTAAAATTTGTTCGATTGTTGCTTTTCGACCATATAAAACATATGAATCCAATCGAGTTTTGAATTTGAAAGTTTTTCCGGATAGCAAATTTGAGATGTACTTTTTATTGATAATATAAGACAAACTAATAGCTTCTTTTGTTCTTAGTTTTACATCAAACAAACCCTTCTCTCGCATCAAATAGAGATTTTGGCTTGTGAAAACAAGAAGATGTTTTTTAGCAATTCTACTGTTTTTCTTTATCCAAACCCGAGGAATTACGGCGATGAGTTCTTCTTTCTCATTATCTGGAAGTAATTGGTGTATTTTTTTGAGAAATCCAAACTGGAACTTCAAATAGTTCACTTTCTGATCAAGTATAACAAAATCCGTTTCAATTCCCTCAAATTTATTTTCTAATGTATTATCCAATAGCTTCAAGCGGTTTTCCATCAAGGTTAATACTTCTTCAGCTTTCTCAATATTGTTCAAATTGGTATACCTCATGTAACCAATATTGCGAAGTTTCTCATCTATCATCGTAAAAGTTTCGTTTTCAAACTTTACAAGATGGTCTATGAAAGTTGCTATTCTACTTCTTAGAAGTGTTATTTCATCTTCAACATCAGCGAAAAGCATAATTTTAGCTTTCCTGATTTCGAAAACAATCTCAACAACATCTACATAATGTTTAGTAAGTTCCCACACTTTGGAAAGTTTCTTATGGAGAAGACTAACAGCAGAGAAAATTAACTGGGGTAGCTGTTGGTAATATAACAAACCGTCCTCAACGGATGCAGATTTACACCAATCACAACGGTGAATGGGTTCATGTCTAGTTGTTGATGTTTCTTTTCCACACGTGGGGCAATTTTGTTCATAACAGTCTTCTTTACAGTTATCACAATGGTAAACAGTATTTGAGATTATTATGTGATCGGAACAAAGTTTCCTCTTACATGATTTACAATAATATTGTGCAGGACTACTGCAAAAACTACAGTTTGCTATAGCAGGCATTATAACACCTATTTTAGTAAAATATCAAAAATTACTTTATTTAGGGATGTAATATCTGGGAAATAGTATACTACTTCCAACTTTAAAACAATGTATTGGATAGTCAAACCAATATGTTTATTTTTTGTAAGTTTTCGTTTATCACACAGTAGGGATTAAGATAATGAAGATATCTGAAAGAACTGAAAAATTTAGTTATGCTATACGAGATGTATTAACTGTCGCTGCAGAAGTTGAAGCACAAGGACATGAAATCATTAAACTAAATATTGGAGATCCAATTAAATATGGTTTCAAGACCCCAAAGTTACTCACTGAACCTTTGAAATACGCTGAAGAGGAGAATTATAATTTCTATGCAAATTCTCAAGGACTTCTAGAATATAGAGAAGCAGTAGCCTTGTATGAAAATGGTAAACACGGAGTAAATATTACAGCAGACAAAGTTGTTGCAACAGCAGGGGTGTCTGAAGGCATACAAATGACATTTATGGCTTTCACAAATCCAGGAGATAATGTAATTATTCCGGGTATTCATTATCCTAGTTATTCGGGAAACGCAACGATTTTTGATACAAAAATTCAATATTACAAAACGGTAGTGCAAGAAAATTTTTATCCAGATGCAGATCATATTAGATCTTTAATGAATGATAAAACTAAACTTGTTTTCGTAAACAGTCCAAATAATCCAACAGGATCTGTTTATCCAGAAAAAGTGATAAAAGAAATCATTGATGTTGTTGGAGAATACGATGCTTGTATAGTTTCAGATGAAACCTATGATGGACTAATATTAGATGAAGGACTGAAACATATAGCAACTGCAAAGATTGCAAAAGATGTTCCAGTAATTGCATACAACGGTTTCAGTAAGGTGTTTTTAGCTCCAGGATGGAGACTTGGATATGCTTACTTACATGACCCTGAGAACAAAGTAGAAGGACCATGGGAAGGATTGAATAAACTCACAAGAATCAGGTTATGCGCATCTACACCTTTACAAAAAGCTGGAGCTGAAGCACTGAAACAGGATCTAAGTTCTTATCTTCCTGAAACTATCCGAATACTACGCGAAAGAAGAGATTTGATGTATAATCGATTAGCAGAGATGGAAGGAATAACTGTCTTCAAACCAGAAGCAGCATTCTACATTTTCCCTGTTCTAGATATGAAACAGTTTACCTGGAAAAACGACAAGGAATTTGTTTTTGACTTACTTCGCAAGAAACACGTTCTATCGGTTTTTGGCTCTGGATTTGGTCCATATGGCGAAAATGGTTTTAGAATGGTTTATCTTCCTACACTACAACAGATTGATGATGCGATGAATAGATTAGAAGAATTGCTAAACGTCTCCCGTATCTAATAGTTTCTCTTTTTCTTTTCTTTTTGAGATATTCTGCTTAATATTATTAGAGAGAGAAGTTATAGTTACCCCAACTATAATCACTCCTGCATAGATAATAGCAAGAGAGGTGGGAAATTGATTAGAAAAGAAAATTGCTAGAATTGTTGCCCCTATAGGTTCACCTAGTATTGCTACTCCAACAACATATGCGGGGAGTTTTTTTAAGGAATAATTGTAAATTGCATGACCAATCAGTGAAGGGCCTATTGCTGATACTATAAATAAAACATAAACTATAGGAGGAAAAACAAATAATTCAAAATCTACAAAATTGTTATGAATCAAGCAATAAATAAAGAGGAATAATGCGGATGATAGATTTACTAAAGCAAAATAAGGCCAAAGTGGAGCATCTTGTAAAACTTTCTTTCCAATTAGGAAATAGAAGGCAACAGTTAAAGCACCAATTAGTGATAATATAACACCAAGTATTTGATTGGATTGAGCTGTTGTGTCATTAGCAGAACTAAAAGCTAATAAAACACCTCCAATTAGTGCTATGCCAATTCCTATTATTCCAATATAATTAACTTTTTCTTTAAAAAATATGTAACCAAATACAGCCAGGAAAATGGGGACAGTATCAACAAGAGTTGTAGATATGGCAACAGAAGTAAATCCAAGTGACACAAACCAAGTAGCAAAATGAATTGCCAATAGTAAACCTGCAAGAATATACCAATGGCTTTTTCTCAAAGTAGATTTCTGAAATGCCCACGTAATCTTTTTCCTGTGAAATGAAAGAAGTAGAGCACCTATCCCTGCAAAAAACGTTCGATACATCGCAGTAACTTCATATCTAACGCCATAGGTTTCATTAAGTTCAACTACGATAATTGCGGAAAATGAAACGGTAACCACAGCAATAAATAGAAGTAAATAAGGAAGAATTAATTGAAATTTTGTTTTTTCATTTTCTTTATTATGATCCAAACTTGTGCACCAATCTCATCTCGTTTAATGCAATGCCCATTATATGCTTACCTACAACATGGCCCAATGAACCTTTAACCGCATAAGATTCGCCAAATTTATCTACTTCATCTCTTCTACAGTCTGAAGAATAGATGACTATTGGAACAGGATCTGCAGAATGGTCCTTAAAACTACATGGGCTACTATGATCTCCAGTGATCATTATAACGAGCTCTTGATCAAAATTCACGGGTAAAAACCTATACAATTCTTTGTCAACTTTTTCTATAAAGTGTGCTTTTGCCATATAATCTCCATCATGAGAGAAATTATCTGTTCCCTTCACATGTGCAAAAACAAAATCGTAATTCTTTAGATTCTCAAGTGTAACCTCAAATTTTGCTTCTAGATTAGTATCTGTACCCCCAGTTAGTCTTTCATCTTCAATAATATCCATTCCTAGCATTCGAGCGATTCCTTTATAGAGCCCACCTCCAGCAACACAAGCGGATTCAAGGCAATATTCCTCCTCAAAATTTGGTACTTTAGGCACTTTACCAGCCCCTCTAATTAATAAGAAATTAGCAGCGAATAATCCTTCTTGCACTCTCTTATCATTAATTTCAGCCTTTGATAAGATATCTCTTACTTTCATCACGTAAGTAGTAAGAACACGAGCAGTCTTTTGAGCTTCTGAGCTTTCGTCTAAAGGTTTGAAAATTGGTGGCTCTTTTCCTTCAACCTTTGGATCATTACCATATACTTTATCAGTCAGCCCTTCTCCTCGAAGAACCAAGGCTGCTCGATGTTCAGTTCCAGCTTTAAGTAGAAACTTTATCCCATCAATCTCAATTCCTTCCAGAAGCTTCGACAACTCTTCGGTCCCAGTTTTTATTCTGCCAGCTCTTCTGTCAGTAATAACACCATTGTCACTTATTGTAGCAAAGTTGGCTCTAAATGCAATATCTCCTTCTTTAACTTCTAATCCAACTCCAGCTGCCTCAAAAGGCCCTCTACCTGTGTAATATTCATAAGGATCTACACCAAAAAGCGCTAAGTGTGCAGTATCACTACCTGGAGTTACCCCAGGTGCAATAACATGCAACAAACCATTCATCCCTAAGGAGGCTATTTTATCTAGATTGGGAGTATTAGCATATTCAAGTGGAGTTTTTCCACCCAAATCAGGTATTGGTCGATCTCCAAGACCATCCATTACAATAAACAAAAGCTTCATAGTAAAGAGGAAAATGTTATCAAATAAAAAGTTTCCATTTTTTCCGTTTATATTTATTTTAAAAATAGTGGTTATTGTTGGTTGATTTCTGTTGACTTTATACTAGTATGATAATTTAACTTGTTCCTGTTTTCTGGTTTCAATAAACTTAATAGTATAGTACTTGTTATTAGTAGATTAGAAGAAAACTGGTGAACAAAATGTCTATAGATTTATCCGCAGGACAAAAAAAACTATTAGTTAAAATACTAAAACAAATTTCATTAGGTTGTGATTTAGAGGCGTTAGCTGTTGTTAACGCAGAAGGAATCAAAGTTGCATTTTTCTCAGAGAAGGGAACAGACCCTGATTTACTCAGTGCTGTCTCTTCAGCGGTACATTCCACAGGAAAAATGGTAACTAGTAATTTAGAACATGGTGATTTGGAGTTAGTATTAATAAGAGGAGAAGAAGGTTTTACAATATTAGCTGGGGCTGATGATTATATTCTAATAGGGGCTAGTAGAGATTTGCACAATGTTGGACTAGCGATGCAAGTTATAAAACGATATGTACCAGAAACAATAGAAGCTTTAGCGAAAGAATAAGTTCCTCTAATTTCCATTGATTTTTTTAATAAAGAATAATATCTAGAAAATCCCATAAAACAGTAGATTTTCCCTTATCTCAGATTCTGTGAAACCAGCACTCACTCCAACAATTATTCTTATAACATCCATAACTTCAGCTAATTTTAGCTCAAAAAAGCCGATTAATACATCTGTTTGAAATATAGTACCAAATCTAAATGTTTTTTTCCAATATTTCAATAAGTATCGTTCAACTGCGAATTCTAGTTCATGTAAAGGTACATCTTCCAACCCAACATACTTTGAAAAAACTGTACTATAAGGTTTGTAGTTATACTTTTCTAACACTTCTGATACGGTGTTTGCTTTTAATGCTTTTGCGATAAATTTGTTTGGTTGAATGTACCTGTAAGCTGGAATCCCTAGAGTAATACATCGTGCAAGTGCTAAAATATTTTTCATGTTCACATAGGTCTCATATTTGCGTGAAACCTTTGGTAGAGTTCTATAGATGTATTGATCAATTGTCGCTTCTATAGGAGTAAAACGTCCAGTAGTTTCAAATTCATTATATGCTCTTTGTAAATCTTTTCGTAGACTATGATCTTTCTCTGTTAAAATTATCTTAGAGAGAGGCATAGACAATATTTTCGAATAATATTCGAAAGTATAACCTGCAACAGGAACAATGCGCGCCATGATGTCTTGGTGTTTCATTCCAACGTGGATACCATTCAGGACAATACGTAAATTCTCAGCTTTGTATCTGTCGCTAAAGAGTCGAATTTTCTTTTGAACTGAGGAAGATGTTTGTTTGTAAAATTTAACAAGAAGTTCAGCGAAATCTACTTTCAATTTTCTCGCTACATCTTCAAGTTGTGTTTCCAAATTTAGATGTCCTATTACAGTATCATATTGAGTTTGTGTAAAAGCTGCCCTCAACTCAATAAGATTCTTGGAGGATAATAGGAGACTTAGCTGGGATTTTGTTAAAACATTGCCAATAATCCCATGAGCTCTACCCATTAGATAACTTACATCACTAAACGACATTTCAACTACCTTGTTCTGGAACTAATTCAATTAAGTCAAGTTTTTCTTTAAGAGGAGTGTACACTTTTCCATCACCAACATAGAATTTTGAGAAAAACTCAACCCAATGAAGCCTTAAGGTGTTAAGAAATGACAGTAAACCTTCAATTGGCACTATTATGATTAATCCCATGGCAATACCAACTAACCAATACCACCAAGCAGTAGAAAGTGCAGATGTATGTGGATCAATTCCTGTTAATCCATATGGCAACGAGCTTAATATTCCATGAACCAATAATAAAGCCATAATTCTGCTGAAAGATAATGTGTTGGAGATTAAAGCAATAATATGATCTATAGCATCCATTATACCATCAGATTTAGCGTGCATATACTCAAGAATGAAAAGCACAGGCACTAAACCTATTAAGTAAATAACCCATGATGGGAATAAAGGCAGATACCAATCCGTAACGTGTAACAATCTTGAAACCAGAAGAGAGCTTACACCATCAGCTATTATGTTATATAACATAGCAAATATTCCAACATAGATAAAGGAAAGGGATAATGGAGCGCCCCAAGAGGCAAATCCATGACCATATTTGATGTTTGCATATACTTTCAAAAATATACCAATTTGTATAAAAAAGAAGCCAATAAGCAATGCAATTACAAGAAGTAATTTGGTTTCTTCAAGAGGTGTGATTAATGGAAGCCATTCAATACCAGCATTGTGGTATAAATTATGTAGGAATACTTCATCTCCTAATAGAGAGCCAAAAAGGATTCCAAAAATAGATGCTGACAATCCACAGAAAATCAGTAGCTCGGAACCTGAATATAGATAACCTGATATTGATTCATCAGGTTGTATCTTCTTCCGTCGTTTTCTAATCGCAAGGAAAGCACCGATTAATGCAAGCATAATCCCATGACCCAAATCAGCAAACATAACACCAAATAGCATGGGAAAGGTAAACCTCATAATCGAATATGGATCTACTTCGTGAGGATTAGGTTGTCCAATTCCTCCAATGATTCCTCCTATAGCACTAAAAACTTTCCCTCTTTTTGTTATTGATGGATTTGCAAGAGGTACATTGTCTGTTACAGTGATTTCAATTTTAAACTTCAATTCCTCTTTTTTCTCAAAGAGGTTTTCCATTTCAGAACCAGGAACCCAGCCCCACAGAATTGTTTTACTTTCAGAAACCTGACATATCTCTTCTGTGGTGATTCTATCCAATTCTACATTTATTAACTCTTCAACAGCTAATAGCTTATTGCTTATTTTCTCAGTAAATCCATTTAATTTACTTTCGAATTCTTCAATTTTTAGAAGAATGTCATTCTTTTTATCCTCAAGTGAATCTTCTGTTTGAAGCAAATCTAAATCGTATTCTATAGTTGTAAATGAATATTCGTTCAATACTCTTGAAATAGCAACTTCATATTCTTTTAGAGCTAAAACAAAAAGATTCTTTTCATCTCTTCTTGTTCCAGAAGGATCAGTTGCTAAAAACATAATATTACTATCTGTTACTTCATTTAGGAAGAACCTAACTTCTTTGAGGTGGTTTTTAGGAATAGATCCAAGGAAAGTAATAGTCTGAGATCCACCTTCAGATAGCATCAACTCCATACCCTCACCCTTCATCTCTTCAAGGGTTGGAAGATAAAGATCAAGTTGATCTCTCTCTTTCTTGAATTGGTTATAATCAGTAAAAATAGAAGTTACTTCTTTTTCGTAATCATTAAGGAAATTTTCTATGAAAGCTTTGGAATGTGATAAATCATCTACAATTTGATATGGGGTGGATATTTTATCTTCGCTTTTCTGAATTTCCAACATCTCTACTATTTTCTTTATACGAGCTTGATATTGTGTGAACACAATTCTTTTCTTATTTAGAGATTCAACAGTAGAAGTATCTAATGAACCTATTTTCACAGGATGAATAACATTCAGAGATCGAACAAATGAAATGAATTGTCGTCTATTCTTGTTTTTCACAGTCATTTTTACAAATGAAGCTTTCTTTGCAAAAAACAACCCTCCTTTTGGATTAACACCTCTATGAGATAAATGAGGAACATCCTTTTCTTTTTCCTTTTTGTCCTCTAGAGGTTTTTCAATTTTAAGCTCATCTTGATCTTGGCTTGTTTTCTGTGGTTTTAATGGAACATCACGCAAAATCGAGAATTTTGGTTTAACATCAATAGAATTTATTTCTTTTTCAAACTCATTGTAATTTTTTGTTTTTACCCATCCCCACATTGTAAACATGGTTTCGTCTGTTCGACCTTTTTCTTCGATTATCAAAAGGGAAACCTCTGTTCTGATTGAATTAATATAGAAGATGATTTGTTCAGCTAGGTTCACTAAATGTTCTTCTATTTCCCTTTCAATTTTATCCAGATCCGAGCTTACTTTAGAATAAATTTCGCTGACTGCAGTGGAAGAAGTATAATCCTCTACTGTTTTGAGTGCTGAAAGGTCAAAACTAGTTGCTTCAAAGTAATTCTGTTCTAGAATACCCTCTACTTGACTCTGATAATCTAATAAAGAGATACAAATAACTGTTTTAGTATTCTTTCCTTCAGGTGAAACACTCCAAAAGAAAATTTTACCTTCAGTAATTTCATTGAGATAGAAACGAAGCAACTCTTCATAAGAAGAGGGAATCTCACCATAAAGAGTAAACGTTACGGAATTGGAAGTTAAAAGATCAATTGTGAATTTATCTTCTTCTATCTGTCGCTTGAAAAGATTTAAACCTCCAAGAATTCGTGCTTCTTTTTTCAATTGATTAAGTTTGGAAATTTGAGAGAATATTGTCTCTTCATATTTGTTAAAAAATTGATCTAATTCACTTTGTAAAGTTGGGAGGTCTAAGCTATTCTCAAAAGATTTCTTCTCTTCTTTTTTAAAATCATCAAAAGGTATTTTGATTAAATTTCCTATCTTAACCAAGCGTAAGAAACAATTTTCAAGGTTATTTTTTGTTTCTTGAATTCTTGCTTGTTCTTTTGGGCTTTGAGGATCTACTATAATCTGGTCATAGTAATCTAAAGTAACAATTTTTCTAAGTAAATTTAGGGTATTGTCCTTTGGAACTTGTATTTTGGATAAAACGACTTTTGTCATTTATGTGACACCAATAGCTACTGTAATCACGAATAGAGAAATTTCAAAGATTTTAAAATGTTCCTCTGTGGCAGAAGAAATCAGAGATAGTAATTAACCTAGCAAAGAGCGAAATAGTACATATTACAATCTAACCACTATAATAAAGAAGTTGGGAGAAGCGGGAAAAAAAAGAAAAAAAAAGAAAAAAGCATTTTGGCACGTTAATTTTTATATTTCTTGAAAGCTATCATGGCTGCTAATCCTAGGAAGGATAGAAACACTAAACCAGCGATACTGTTCTCTGTTGGGATTTCAAACACTATTTGGAATCCTGCATCTTCCATAAGAGATCGTGCTAAATCTAAATCGTAGGTGTATGGTTCAAGTGTACTATCATATCCAACAACTGAATCAGGTACAGAAGTTGTAGCAGGAGCGCCTAGACCGTTCAAAATCTCGTCAACAATGATGTCACGAGGAGTTGCATGACTGATTGCTTTTCTAATGAATTTAGCTGCTTCTGAAGTTCCTACTGGAGTTAGTTCTCCTGTTCCCATGACTGGATGTTTCATATTAATTGACATTTCTTGGTGTGAAGGATCTTTAACAAGAACACCTTCAATACCTGTAACACCTTCAAAATCAGATAGATCTGGGAAGTATTGTGCATCCATAATATCAATTTCACCGGATATTAATGATGCAACTGCACTATCTTTACCTGAAATATAAGTAAGATAGAAATCTTCCAGAACTACAGGTGTTCCATGCCAATAGGGATTAGGTACGCAATGTGCCACACTTAGTACTGGGTCATAATCTGCTAACATCATCGGACCACAAGACATGACTAGAGCGTCACCTACATTTGCGCCTGAATCTAATGGAACTTCATTGAATATATTGTAACCATGTGCACTGATAGCTGCTTCAACGGTTGTCTTTTGAATAAGAGGGTTGTATAGAAGGCTTTCAGCTAAATTGAAAACACCAGTTAATTCAAAGAGAAGTTCTCCACCGGCTACATCAGGACCAACAACTGAAATTGATTCATTTGAAGCAAACCAGTATGTGTAAGTTCCGTATGAACCAGAACCAACTGCAGGAGTCATATGTAATTCATAACTATATTCAACATCTGAAGGCAAGACAGAATCACCATTGCTAAATTTAGCATCTGGATCTAGTGTTAGTGAGATGTTAATTTTATCGTTGATAATCTCTGAAACAGTCCAACTACTGCCTATTTCAGTCTCCCATACGTGTGTATCTGGGGCGCGTTTAGCAGGAGAACCATATACACCTTGCATCCATTGTAAATCATAATATGATGAAAGTACATAGTAATTAGGCTCTTTAAGATCTGCTGGAACAGCGTATTTAATAATATGATCAGCTGGATCATCCCAATTTTCCATACGTTGGTTTGAGCTTGCTATTAACAAATCATCAATTCCAGTTAAACCTTCTTTGAAACCAAAGAGAGATCTTGGATAGACAATGGCAATTCCTGGAATGTCTTCATAAATTATGCTTTGTAGTTGGTATCCCAACTCAGCTCTAGCTGTAGGATCAACTTCTACAATAAATTCTTCTAGAAGATTATCATATGCAGTATTACTATATTGATAGTGATTATCTCCATATGGGGTAATAGCAGAAGTTTCATACAAGGATTGTAAATTCAGATCTAAGTCCCATAACCAACCCACAAATAGAATGTCGTATCCACCTTCAGCATAAGTTGGAATGCAATCAAAGTCTATCAAAGGATAATCCCATGTTCGTGGGGCAATGTTTCCCCAACCTGTAGATTCATGGAAGGAAACGACAATACCAATTTTTGGAAGGGTTTGTTCCATTAACAGTGACCATTGATTACGTGCAGGGCTGGTATTTGGAGAAAGAAGGTTTATTGAAAATGCTGTCCTAATTTCTGTATCAGCTGATGCAGGTATTATCAATGGTGATATACAAAATAGCACTAATAGTACTACACCAATAAAGGATTTTTTATTCATTTTTGTTTTCCACCTATAAATTTTCCACCGAAGGCGTAAACCTTTCAGTAGATTAAACACACGTCACTTTAGACGTTTATTAATGTTTTACCGTTATTTTAATAATTAGATTATTAGTGTTTTAATTATTGAAACGTATTATCAAAAAGGGGACGAGGATTTCAGAAGTATAAATGGCATTTCACAGAAAAAAAAACCTCATTTTAATCATTGGAAAGGATTATTCTCATCGATTGAGAGTAAGTTCTATAACAGAAATATTGACATTGAGTAGTAAGAGAAAGTTTTGAGCGCAGAATTTTTATTGTATTAATACAGTATAGATAGTAATAAACACTCTGTAAAGTGGATGACAGGGATAATTATGAAGGTAAAGTTGATACTTCAAGGTGAAGGACAGGAATATAGCTTTGAGGTAGAATCAAATACTGAAGAACTTAACCTTGCGTGTTTATCCTTAAATAAAATTAATCTAGCATCGTTAGAAGATTGCAAAAATATCAAGAAGATAGATTTTAGCAATAATAATCTATTTAACGTTGATTTACTACCTCTGGTCAACTGCAAAAAACTTAGAAGTCTAGATTTGAGCAATAATCAACTCTTGTCGATAAACCTTAGTCCTCTAAAATACTGTAAGGAATTAGAAGTAATAAACCTCCAGAACAATTTCTTAGAAAGTGTAAATCTCAAACCTCTTTACAAAAATGTTAAAATAAAAAGCATAAACGTGGATTATAATCTTCTTAGTGAAGTAAACTTCAGAAAGGAAACAGAATGGAAGAACATAGAAGAACTTCGTTTATTCAGTAATGAGCTTGAAAATATAGATTTCAAATTTCTTGAAAGAAGTAAGAATCTTCGAGAGTTAGACTTAGGCGACAATAAGCTTAGGAAGGTAAAACTTGATCCACTTTCCAAAGACAATAAGCTTTCAACAATTTCATTAGAAAGAAATCTCTTAAAGGACATAGATTTAAGGGGGATGGGAGAGAAGAAAAAATACGTTTTGTGCACTGACCCAAGTGTAAAAATTAAGAGCATGTCAGAAACTAAATCACAAAACAAACCCACGATAGTATATTCTAAGGGAAGTTTCTATTCAGCAGAACAAGAAAAAATGCTCGATAAGTTTTTCAAAGAAGAGAAAAGAGAAAGAAAAGAAAGAAGAAAAGAACTTCTAAAGAGAGATTCCATCTAGAACAGACTAAAGCCTCATTAATATTGAATCAAGCAAATGTCATTAGTTATTTCTCTCAAGATTTGATCGGAAAAAAAAATTTTTCTAGACAGCAGTGTAAAAAAGGATGAAATGACCATGATTCTTCTGTTGAGCTTATAAAAGCTACGTTAGTAATAGTAGTGTACGTGGCTAATACTATCAAAACATTTAATAAAAAAAACGTGAGTAGTGAATCCATAACACAAATTAAATAAAATTTTGGTGACAAAAATTGGAAGAGAT
>JAUWPI010000079.1 GCA_030611665.1 Candidatus Heimdallarchaeota archaeon
ATAATACGACCACTTACTTACCCTACAACTATGAATGAAATTCTTCCTGGTGATATAGAAACAAAGAATCTTTTTAATAGATTGGCATCTGATAAGAGCAGATATTATGCAAATAGAGCTCGTCACCTAGATGACTTAAAACAATTCACAATATTTGGTCAAAAATACGATGACAGTTTCATTTATAGAACAGTTGAAAAGGAAATAGATGAAACAATAAGTATAGATGGTGCCCAGCAGCAAGAGTTTATGATAGGTGTAACAACTCCAATAATTGGTGTTAAAAATGAAGCTTTCATTAAGGATGGGAAACTTTACAACGAAGTCGTTGAAATTATTTTGAGTAGAATCAACAATCTACATAGAAATGGCCAAGGATTATTAGACATTAATCTCAAAAACATCCAGAAAACTGTTTTTGGCATGCTCCTTAAAAATAATATGGCAACAGTCACAATTTTGAAAGATTTGAAGGATATTATAGGAGTAAGAATTCTATTTATAGATGCAAATGCATTTAGCCAATTGAAAGGATTCGGTCCACTATTTACTAATTTTAATGATCGGCGTCCAGCTGTAAACATTCCATTGTTATTGAACATACGAGATTCTATGAAATCAGGAGCCGCATTGTATGATAAATTCACTAAGGGTAGACAAACAAAATTTGGATGGATAGACACAGAAATGATAAATCATGCAATAAACACCATATTACATTATTCTAAAAAAGCTGTCACAAGTCATCGTAATTTAATAGATCCAAAAATGCAAATGGATGATAAGGATTTTATAACTTATACTACACTATTAAAAGTTGTTGAGGCAGAATTTATAGGGACTTTTACAATCGCTCAGCGTTATAAAATGAACAAAATACCAATTCCGAGAGATTTATGGTTAAGAAGCCCCGGTAACTCTTTAATAGACATAATTTATACAAAAACATATGACACTACCGGAAATCATGATGGATATCAACCCCAGATAATAAGGAACTCTCCCAAACAAGTAAAAATACAAAATCAATATGATAAACAGCGAGCTTTTAATATGAAACAACTCTCCCCCTTATCAATAATATCTGATCGACCAAACAGTGAATCATACACGTTTATGGCTTTAAGAAACCTTCTTGATGACATCTATGAAAGGGATGGGTTTAGAACTAGACAACATATTTTAAGCTACAATCGTCAATATGATGACTTTGAAGAAAAAGATAGTATAAATGCTAAACATGCTAACTTCATGAAAAAAATCTATACGCAATGGATAGAACTCTTTGCCATTAAAAGTTTATATGCAGCTAAATCATATTATTAATTCTTTTTTTCTCTTTTTTTAATCGCTTTTTTACCAATGAAAAACATTATTGCTACTACATACAAAAAAACGAGTATGTTAGTATATTTATAAAAAATAAACAGTTTTTGACTATACACAGCAACATTATTGTATATTGTTGAGATTAAATAAGAAAGGTCATTGCTAAATGAGTGTGACAATTTACAAGGCCCGAGATTAATAACTGATTTTTATTCCCAAGAATATCGTGAACAGAGATGAGATTTGTTGATAATCAAAAAAGAAAAAAGGAGTATATTAGACTTTTTGAAGAGAGATTACCTTACTCAGGAAAATCCGCAAATATATCCATAACTCTTGGTTTTCCAAAGGGCATGAAATTGTCAACTAATTCTGATATTTCATCATTACCCATTTTAGGGTCAAAATCTTTCATAATGTTTTTTAAGCCTGCTCTGACTTGAGCTGATGGAAATTCACAGATTATGAAACCAATATACTCTTCTTTTTGTTCTAGCATCAATGCATAGTCACCAAGTTCAATTTCATAGGGTACAATGTCTTTGCCAACCAGCTGACCTGTAAAATTAGAAATTGCGGTAGCAACTCCAGAGATTAAATGTTCATTAACATCGTATTCAGCAGCACCCAACAATCCTGCATATAGACTGAGACCACCTTCATCAAAGATGTGAACAGAATAAACTCTTGATGACCCATAGAGTACCTGTTTTCCACCCCAAATCATTCCTATACCGATCATAGAAGCTCCAATTGCAGCAGTAATAAGCTCTAAATGGAGAATAGCACTGAAAATATCGGGTGCTATTGCATAGAATGCGTAAATTATTATGCTTGCAATGAAAGCTAAGAAGGTACCAACCATCATAAAAGTAATAATTTTCTTGTGTCTATCTTCAATAAATCTTCTCTGACGATAGAGATACCACATCAATGTTCCTCCAGCAAAAAGAACCATAACTCCATCTGCTATCATCCACAAAACACTCGCTGTTGTTACAGTAAAATCGAGAGCTGGATTATACTCTAGAACAGTATATGTCCACAATTGATTGTCATTATGTGGATATCCTCCAGCTAATGTCATCAACACTACTGCACCGAACAAAGCGAACGCAAATGCTACTGCTTTGGAATTCAGTGTTTCTCTGGAACTTAATACTCTTGCAAATAGAACTGTAGAAATCATTGCAACCATGTTGCAAATTGTTGCGAACTGAGAGAAGATTAACACCCAAGGTTCATAAATGTCCGTTGCTGAAGGTCTACTTAATATGATTTGCATCATATCTCCAATTATCCAACCTGCTATCCCAACAAGAATCCCAAGCATAAAATAGACTGATAACGATGCAAGCTCAAATTGTTTCCAAATTACTACAATTACCATGGCAATTATAATCACAAGCGAAATAACTGCATATACAATTGAATGTACAATCATTATTAGAAAATAATACTACATTAATTTAAAGTTAATGCAAGTTTTCTTGATATAATTGATTCTTACATGTTTATATATTGAGGCCTGTAAGGAAAAACGTGAAGAGAGAAATTGCAGCTAGGACATCTGTTATCAGATGTAAGTTTACTAAAAGTCACAGAATATTGATCTCGTTTTATTAGAAGTTCTGAACAATCAGGACAATAAGTATTTTGAAAAGGATGCCCAGGTATATTTCCGAGATAAACATAGTTTAAACCTTCATTTTTTGCAATTGTATGTGCTTTTTGAAGATTGGAGATTGAGGTTTTTTCACCCTTAGTTAAATGTGATGGAAAATAACGCAGAAAATGAACAGGAATATTTGGTGATAGTTTTTTCTTAACTTTTTGAGAAAAATCTCTTATGAATTCTTTATCATCATTTATAGATGGAATCAGAAGATATGCAAGTTCTAGATGTACTCCTCTTTGAGCAGCAATTTGTAGGTTGTCCCAGATTTTTTTCTGTTGAATGTTCAACAAAGCATTAGTAACATTCTCTGTTCCCTTAAAACTAACAGTCATCCCATTCAATCCTGAACTGATGAGTAAATCAAGTACTTCTACAGTCATGTACCCATTGGTTACAAAATATTTGTAGAAGTTGTTTGAAAGTGATTGAAATACATCCAAGGCAAATTCAAAAGAAATAGTAGGTTCATTAAAAGAAAAACATACACCATTTATAGACGGGTTGAAATTAGCATTTTCAACAACTTTTTCAGGTGTCATTAAACTTGCATGGGTATATTTCTCAGGAGGTTTATTCATTGTGATATCCCAATTGTTGCACCAATCACATGCCATGTTACACCCCCAACTCCCAAAAGTTAAAGCAATTGAACCAGGGAAGTAGTGATTAGCAGGCATCTTTTCAATAGGGTGAAGACTGTAACTTGATATGTCTCCATACACTATTGTATGCAATTTTCCTTCAATGTTTTTTCTTGTTTTACAGAATCCTATCTCTCCATCCTTGAGAACACACATTTTATGACATGTAGTACATTGAACGCGACTATTATCTAATCTTTTATACAAATAGGCTTCTCTGATTCGAGGATCTGTATCTTTCAATGTGTTCAGTTAATTTTTTCAATGATTTAATAAATATCTTTTGGAATTAATATCCGCGGAAAAAAATTAAGAAAGCCCAAGTAGGGCTCGAATAATTGGCAGAAAGATACCTAATGAAGCAAGAATTTTAGGTCCCCATGACTGAAGATAAACCTTGAAATCTCTCACAACTCTTAAGTTAAATATCTGAGTTGCTACTGGCTCGGAATTTGAGGAGAAAGATAAAGCTACCAAGTTAGATCCAATATTCTCTGAGTGGACTGAAAACCAAATCCCTGTTCCCTGATAAAGGATTCCAGTAGTTAGTTTGATTAACTGTCTTTTCTCTGAAATCAAAAAGTTGGAAGTATCCTTAGGAATTCTCACAAAACCGTTATATGCTCTAATTGTGAATTTTATGTCCAGATCTCGAGGTGATAGATCCTCTGTTCCGCTGTAGTTCATTTCAAGTTTTTGAGGATGAGGATCATTGGCTTTGCGATTAAGTATGAAGAATAGAATATTTTGAGATTCTTCCTTTTTCTGAATAGGGGGAACCGCTGAACTGATCCAGAAATCTTTTGCTGCAAACTGTTCCGGAGTTTCAGTAAGAGTCAGAATTATTCTATCAATAATTAAGAATATTTCAGGTGTTTGTTTTGTTAAATACTCAAATATTGTCTTCCAATCTTTAAGATTAAGCTGATCTCCGTAGATTATTTCTTCTACAGAATCAAATGATACTATTCTGAATAATTCTTTTTCCAAAATATCCTTATCGATAATTTCTGGAAAACGATAATGAAGATACAATAAGACCAGAACATTTTGAACTGCTAAAGACGGTCTTTCTTCTTCTGGGTTTAGGTTGGGTGCAAAATCATCACTGATATCATTAGCTATAATCTCAGACCACTGTAAAAAGTATACTCTGGTAATAGGGTCAATTAAAGTGGAAATACTTTCAGAGATTAAAGATTTAAGTATGAAAGGATGTCTGGAAGCTTGATAGTATTGCAAAAGACTACCAACTGTTAATCCCGTTAATGTTGGTACCTTGATGATGATTGTTGCTGAAAACGCAAAAATTATGCTACTAATAGCTAAATAGAAGGTAAGAGTAGCAAATCCTTCAGCTGAAACATTGAACCATTGTGAAACTTCAATATATCCATGTGTCGATAACATATACAAACCATAGGATAGAGCAACAAATAGCAATATTATTAGAAGATAGAAATTGCTAGCTTTATATTTTCTTTCTAAGTTTCTAAATCCAGCAGAAGAGTTAATTGGTGTTCCTTTCTTAGTGAGTTTTTTCACCTCAATATCAAAAGAAAATGAAACTAATACTCCATTAAGTGAAAGCACTAAACTGTTGAAGAGAAGGATATACCACAGAATGTTAACAGTCAGTTGAATCTCTGGGGGAGCACCACTCTGGACAATGTTAAGATAAATTATTCCCACACAAACAGCTATTGGTAGAATGAACATCAATATTCGTCCTATAATTCTAGCATAACCATTGATAATTCTAGCTAATAAAGATACCATAAAGAGAAATCTATAAGATATAAATTAAACATTTTGGGTCAATATATAATAATGAGTATGTGTAATTTCCTTTGGTAGTAATCATTGAGCTATGTCTACATGAAAGTTCTAGAATCATCTCCTCATCGATATGATAAGGGGATTAGAATACTTACACTTGGAAAAATAGATGAGATATATGATAGATTAATTGAGAAAATAGGCAAAGGTGATCGTGTTCTAGATATTGGATGTGGAACAGGACTGTTGAGTATTCGGGCAATCAACAAGGGTGCTAGTGTTGTTGGAATAGATATCAACCCACAAATGCTGGAAATTGCAGAAAAGCGAGCAGAGCAATTTGAATGCCAAGCTGAGCTAGAACTGTTAGAAATGGGCGTTGCTGAAATGGATAGATTTGAAGATTCAAGTTTTGATAAAGTTATAAGTAGTCTCTGTTTTTCAGAATTACCTGAATATGAATTAGAATATACTTTGAAGCAAACAAGAAGAATTCTAAAGGAAGGTGGTTTGCTCATCTTGGGAGATGAGAATAAGCCTAAGAATTTCATAAAAAGGTTCTTGAATTTTGTTGTTCGTTTCCCTTTAGTTATAATCACATACATTCTAACACAAACCACAACTTCTGCACTCTCTAATATCGATCTGAAACTTCGATCTTCAGGATTTGAACCAATTTCTGTGAGAAAAAATAAACTTGAAAACTTTATTGAGATAATAGCTGGAAAATCAGAGGAGTATTTATCATGAGAAAATTATTTGACAGAATATCCTATTTTTGGATAACTGTTATTGAAACATTATTACGATTCTTCCCATTTCCAGCAAAAACTGGTATGGTAAAAATAGGTTCTCCTGATAGTAATTCTCCAGTGTTTTTAACATGCAACTTCCAATTGACAGTGAGGAGAGTAAAACGTGCCCTCAAGGGTATAGATTGTTACTTACTTGTTGCAAATACAAGAGGGATTAATGTATGGTGTGCAGCAACTGGAGGACATCTTAACAATCATAGCGTAATATCAGTAATCAAAACAAGTGGCATCGAGGAAAAAGTAGATCATAAGAAAATCATACTACCTCAACTTGCAGCTCCAGGAGTCGAATCCAAAGTTATAAAAAAGAAGACATCGTGGGAAGTTCTCTGGGGGCCTGTAGATATTAAAGATATCAAGGAATTTCTAGAAAACAATTTTACTAAATCAGAACAAATGCATAAAGTAACATTTCCTCTCACAGAAAGAATAGAAATGGCAATTATGTGGGCCTTCCCTCTTTCAGTGTTTTTATCATTAATCTGGATTCCCTTTTTCATTGACGAATTACTAGCACTTTGGATGCAAGTGTGGGGTATTTCCTTGATGACTTTCATTTTCTATCCAATCTTTGAACCAATTCTACTTCTAGAAAAAAGACAAAAGAAGTATGCTTTCTTTGGCTGGAGTAAACTATTAATCTTAATCTTCATATCAAGTTTCTCTCTACTGGGAACTGTCATCTATACAATTATTCTCAATAGTTTTGAACCATGGTTATTTGCAAGGTGGTGTATATTTTCCTTAATAGTTTCTATTATTATTGTAATAGATTTAACAGGAACAACACCCCTCTTCAAAAGTGACACTCATGGGGATAAAGTGTTCACTATCAAAGTAGATGCAGAGAAATGTAAAGGCACAAGTATCTGTCTATCTGTATGTCCTAGAAACTGTTTTGAAATGAGTGAAGAAAGAAATCTAGCTATATTCAAACATGAACAAGATTGTGTTCAATGTAGTGCTTGTATTGTACAATGTCCATTTGATGCAATACAATTTGAGGATCAGAAAGGCAATATTCTAACTCCCGAAACAGTAAGAAAATTCAAACTGAATCTTAGTGGAAAAAGAACAATTAGAGGAAATCAATCGTAGGATACTTTCCTCTGTTAATTCTCACTAAAGCAACAGCTATGAATGGAAAACCTATATAACTCAATTTTGTTGTTGGTATAGAGTATACTACAACAAAAGAGAAATTCTGATCTGATGCAACATCATCAAAATTGAATGGTAAAAGGTCTCCTAAGTTCACTGTAGGTAAGCTGATTTTTGATGCAGATATTGAATTAGTGTAAATAGTGTTGTTAGCAATTAAAGTAGTGTCATTATCCCATAAACCATCTCCAGTATTAGGGTTAACTTCGAATCGAGGATAATTTGAGCTAGAAATATCGATCCTTAACTGATGACCTTCATTGAAATGGTAAGCTGTACTATCAAAAGGTATGGTGATGTTGTAAATGTTTCCTGGCGTCATAAAATCCCAACTAGATACACTTTCTCTGTTTCTAACTCTCAAAATTGTGTCGGTAATTAGCATTGAAGTGTTATCAGGATACACATCAGTAAGCTTAACTGTAAAATCTGTGTCTATACAATTTGAGCTAATGAAAAGAGAGACATCAATTTGGCCAACAATAGTTATGGGTTCAGTTAGTATAGGAGTTGAGAAAACTAATACATCATCTCTTTCTTCAAGTGATTGTTGGTCATATGCACCTGCAGCGATATTGAGATTTCCACCTCCAATTGTTGGAACTGGAGAATTAGGATCATAGATGAAATTTAGCTGATCTGATACGCTTGAACTAGCTGTTGGAAGAAGACTAAGATTGTTGTAGAAGAAGAGGTCTTGAGTCAAAGTATCAAGAGGCCACTTATCGGATTGAAACCATCCGTTACCGTTTGTATCTGGGTTTAATCTCGTAGAACTCATCAGATAAAAAGCAACGGTTGGAAGTTGATCCCACAAGGTGGAATTATCCTTCAACCATTTTTCAAACAAAGCATCACCTGCTTTAAACAAAATACCCAAGTTTTGATAAGGAAAAGTAATCTCTCCAGTAGGAACTGAAGCCATTCCATGAACCCAAGGTCCCATAATTAATTTAGCATTCCCTAAAGCTGATGTTCCTCCTTGGTATTGATAGGCCATAAACGCGTTTATTGTATCTTGACAAAAAATATCATAAAACCCACCTAAATGTAGTGATGCAGCATTAATATCCGAATAATTGTTAACTATCCTTCCACCAGACCAAAAATCATCTAGCATCTCATGTTCTTTAAGTAAATCAAGATTATTAGCTGGATAGCTATTACCATCCATCCAAGGAACAAGTAACTCGTAACGGAGTTGACCCCCTCTAAACGCAGCGGTATAAGTGTCAGTTGTAGCAACCATTGGTAATTGGCAAACTAATGAATTTGGAGCGTTAGGTGCCATCATATATTGAGCTACACCTAAAGCTGATGGACCCCATGTGCCAATTTTGTCATTACACCATTGCTGTTCAGAAATCCAGAGCAATGAATCATGACCGTCTGTCTGTTCTGTGAAAAAGGGCATGCCTTTCTCACCATCAGATTCATAGAAACCACGGAAATCTTGTAAAATCAGAACAAAATCACGTGTAACATATCCAGATAAGAATGTCAACATCATATCTTTATCATAAGGCGTCCGAACGAAAATTACAGGTAATGATTCATTGATGTTAGTTGGAATATAAACGTCAGTGGCTAACTTAACTCCATCCCTCATTGGGACCATAAAAGGCACTTTGGCATAATCATCATAGTAAGTGCTATTAGCCGGAAACACCCAGTTAAAATCTGGTGCAGGTAAAGTATTATCTGGTAGATAAATAACAAGCAAAGTGATTGATGTTGCAAGGATTATTGATCCAGAAATAATTAGTGCCAAATATTTAGTTTTCATATGGATATTATCTGTCTAAGGATATATAATATTTTAGTGAAAAAGAGTTACTATAAGACTTATAAGTACGCTTAGAATTCCCAAATAAGAAAAATGATAGATTCACATTCAAAAGATTGAAGGAAATCTTAAGAAATGTTTTGGGACTCATCTTCTATCTTTAAAAAAGAATATATAAGTATCAATTAAACTTGGTGTGATTGTATTGAGACATAAGACTAGATTACTATTTTTAACTATGTTACTTGTTCTAACACCTATTCTCACATTCTCCACTGCTGCTGACAAGGAAGAACCTCTCTATATGACAGGATTTGAAGAAGGAGGGGGAATAGAAGAATCTTCTCCTGTTATTGACATGAATGGAGATTTACATGTTTTCATGCATATAGTAACAGCTACTACAGATAGATTAGTTCATCTTTATTATATAGATGGTGAACCAACTTTTGAAATTATTGTAGAGGATGCAATTGGTCTTAAAATTTGGACTGCATTTAGTTCTCACATAAGTTTAGATGTAGTCTACAGTATTATTACACTTCTGGGAGACATGGTTTTTTATAATTATAATTGGATGCCAGACAATGTATATCATAGAGATATATATCAAATTACTTATCATGATTTATTATATATCACCTATTTTGATGTTGAATGTGCTAATGGGTATATTCACCTATTTCACAACAAGTATGATGATGACATGATGACGACAGTGAACATGACACATCATTACGGATTACTTAATTTTTGGATTACTGAAAGCTTCATTATAACACCTCCTGAGGATTATCAAGATGTTGTAGAAACGATAGTAGATAGAAATGGAGATATGTGGTATTTATATGACTATACTGGTCCATATGGAATTGGTATTGGCAGTCTAAACAGAGCTATGCAGATGATGATACCTGTAGATCAACAAGGTTTCAGTGATGTGTCTTTTGAAGTTGAGAAAGTTATTGCAGTTGCTGAAGATACAGACTTGCTTAGTTTTATGTTCTTAAATCCAAATAGAATGTTCTGGGGCACTTTTGATGGAATAGATATAATTGAACATTCTCAAGCTATCTCTTACCTCAATCCTACAGATTTTAATTACAAGGTTGAAGGAGATATCAGGACTTTAATTCTTGCTGACGCACAAGGGAGTACAAGTTTTGTTAATATGTATTATGCTTCTATGCCATCTGATACTTGGTTATTCAACCCTATACTTTTATCAAATCAAATCTCAGATGGTTTCTTCTCGACATTTATTTATGGAGAAGATTATGTTCTTTTGTATAATACTACCGTGAACCCATCAGAGTACAGTCCAACGATAGGTGTTCAATACATAGAAGAAGAAGCTATTAGTTTATTCACAGTAACATCAGAACAATTAGATACTTCAATCTACATTGAGAACTTAACTTCATTTAATCCTTGGGTAGAATTCTTCACGACACAATGGTACGTTCTTGTTATCATAGGTGTAGTGTTGGCACTTCTAATTGCTTTCATTGTAATTTACATAAGAAGAAACAGGGAAAAACTATCGGCTTTTCTCACAGATAATCAAGTTGGAGAAGACTCGAAATTTGTCCTGTTCATCAAAAATGTAGGTAGATACATTAAAAATATGACAGATACTGTATTTACAATATGGACATCAAATAAGAAACGAACTTTTCTCACTCTAGCAGGTTTTGTAATAACAGGTTATCTTTTGAGCTCAGCGATTATTATAGCACAATCAGAAGAATCTGCAATGATTAAAGCTTATTATGAATCAAATTCAATGCTAACTGATTCCAGTGTATCAGCTAGAGTGGTCACATCATTTGTATCAAATGGATTAGATAACTTCACAATCGAAGATGAATATGACAATATTGCTAAACAAGAAATCTTAGATATACATGATGATATGATTGTACAAAAATATGTGGATCAAGTGATATCAGCTTATTCAACGAGAACGTATGTCTACTATCAGTATACCGAAACAAAATTCTATCAAAATGACTACGATTTTGTAGGTCTACCGGACGATTCTGATGAATTTTTGCAAACCCTAATTTATGAGGGTAGAGTACCCGAAAACAAAAATGAAGTTATAATAAGTTATAGGCTAACTCAAGATGTTTCAAGATATCAGCAAGTACAAATCAATGATACGCTTATGGTTGTTGCATCAAATACAGATGTAGGCGGTCAAGTCTATAACTACATGATAAACGCAACAATAGTAGGTTTCTTCAGTCCGCTGAATGTTGCACAAATTAGAAAAATTTCTACATATCTAGATCTTCCAAATGATATCTATACTATAGTTGAAGAAAAGGAAATTCTTACAAAAGAGAGTTTATTCTTTGATTTCTTTAACAAAAATGATACCAAACTCGGGTTAAATATTGTACGTGGGTATTATCAGTTTGATTATAACTTTGACAATTTTAGGATAAATGAAAGAGCAGCACTAACAACTGAACAAGAGGAGCTTGAAGGCAAGGTTTTTACTTTCAGTTTTGATGAACAATCTGCTATTACTATTGGAGTGAAAAATGCTCAAGATGTATTTACTTCAGAAATCAAGGAATTCTTTGAGGATTTCAATACTTACTATCTAAATAATATGGCTAGATTATTGATTTTTGCAATACCTGCAATACTGCTCTCAATCTTTATGGTATTTGAATCTTCAGAATTATTTTCATCAAGTTATGAAAGTGAAATTGATATCTTAAGGAACCGTGGAATACCGAATAAACAAATAACGTCAATTTATCTCTCAATAAGATTCTTCGAAATCGTTGTTGCGAGTCTGATAAGTTTTGGGATAGCTATCCTAACGGCGATTCCATTGATAAAAGTAAATGGTTTTATAACTTTCCGAAATCAAGATACAAATTTGGTAATAGGGAATGTACCAGCTGAATTGGCAATTGTATTTGTGTTTCTATTTGTAATCTCAGTACCACGAATATTGATGATTATAAGGAGAAAGAAAAGTGTAGAAAAAGCACCAAGCACATTCATGAAAATAATAAAAGCAATTTCATGGAGAGATTTGTTCTTCTTATTGATAGGGATAGCTCTATTTTGGTATTTCTACAATCAAGCCTTTTTAGCTTACTATGATTCACATGTAGAGAATTTCATTTTATATCTATATCTAACAATTATTGGAGCAATATTCACTCTAATAGGTGGATTACCAATAATCATTAAGATTCTATCGATGATATGGAAAGGTATAGGATATTCGCTATGGAAAGCAGGAAAATCTAAAACAAGTTTCCTTTTCTCAGAAATAAGTAAGGACATTAAGTATTTTGAAAATATTACTCTGATATTCTTACTGATTGTATGTATTCTAGTTCCCGTGCTAATTGTTCCGTATTCAAAAGAAAGCACGCTGAATCAGCAAGCTTACTTCCTAAATGGAGCGGATGTCAAAGTTGAAAGCTGGAACAAAATAACAGAGATAAGCGAAGAACAAATAGATGCAATGGGAGAAGTAAGATTTACAACTAATGTGAAAGTATATACGATGTATTCAGGTTCATTCACGAATACTAGAATAGTGGTAGTAAATGCGACAGAGTTTACGAATATTATACAAAAACCACCTCAAACGGTATCAGATTTGGCATGGTCAAAGATGAAACAGTTGACAAGTACGACAGTTATAACATCAAGAGCTGTGCAACAGATATTTAACAAAGAGATCGGGGAACACATGTCGTTCTCAGCATTAGTAGGAAACACTACACTAATTCATAGATTGGAAATAATAGAGTTCTTTGATCTGTTTCCAGTGTATTATGATGAAGAAGAAGCAGCAGATAAAAAGACAATGCTGATAATGTCATACGAAGCATTTGATGCAATAGACAGTATCATAACGACAAGACTGAAAACTTTTGATGATTTATACATTAAGTTGTATGATGTGAATAAGGCAGAAGAAGTGAAAAGAGATATCTTTCCTTACACAGGAGGTCAAGTGGTAAAAACAGTGGAAGATATGAAAGATACGCTAAAAACACCTCTATATAACATATTCATCATAGAGATGATACTGTCATTGTTTGTAGCATCAGTAGTGCTAGTGTTCTCGAGTTTTACAACGTCAATAAAGATTCTAGAAAGAAGAGTAGTGAAACATGACATAATGAAGAAGATGGGAATAAATGTCCCAACAATAATCAACATGTCAGCGATACAGACGCTGGTAGCGGCAATACTGCCGTCGATGATAATAGGAACGGCAGTGGGGTTGTTTGCAGTAAGACCAACACTGATACAACTAAGCTATGGAACCGCACCATATGCAATGTACGTGAATTATCCATGGCTGCTGATATCGATGCTGATAGTAGGAATACCGTTGATGATTTACATATTCATGAACCTGTTCCTGAAAAGGGAATTTGGAAAATATGCACCAACAATAATGGAGTAGAAAAAAA
>JAUWPI010000165.1 GCA_030611665.1 Candidatus Heimdallarchaeota archaeon
TAAAGCAAACTGTACTCACAAGAATGATTTTTCCAACCAAAGATTGCTTCTTGAATCGTATCCAATCCAATCTAGATTTTTCTTTTTTTTGCTTAGAGGAACTCATAGAACTAAATGCTGATTTGTATAGAACAATATAAAGCTTCAGTTTAGCAAATTAATGAAGACGTTTAAGTAATTCAAAAAGTATCATTTGTTTTTCTAGAGGAAGAGCATCTTTGGTGTGACTACGTATGGATAAAGATTCCAGAGATTGGAAGATCCAATCTAATTCAGTTCTTAGAAGAGTAAAAGCTTCTACAGCATTCAAGTTTGAAATTTGATTAATTAGTTCTTCAAAATATGCCGATGAGTGTCCTCCAAAAACAATCCCTTCATCAATGTTGACAATGATCAGAGTATTTGAAGGTATAAGTTTATCATAATCATTTGTTCCAATAATGTCATATCCAGATTCATATTTGAAAGACCAGGGTTTAACATTTAGTAACCTAGTTGGAGAAAGAAGACGTAAAGAATGAATCATTGGTTCAACGAGGGTTCGATTTCCAATAACTATAACACGCAGACCTACAATCAAACCATAAAGCACTTTATCTAGGCCTTCAGGAACTATACGAGATATTATTTCAAACGATAGAAACTCTCTTGACCCATCAAACATTATTTCTCGTGCAACATTTTTCAACTTTATTAGGGACTTGTAATCAGTTAAATCAGTTTTCTCAAAAACATTGAGCATATTTTTTTGCATATTAGACAAATATTCTGCAAGTGCAGATTTTATTTCGATTGAAACTTCTTCTTCATACTTGATAGCTTGATAAATGCTGAAATTGTACTTCTGTTGTACTTTTTTGAATTCTGCGAGAAGGATTGGAAGAATATCTCCATTGAATGGTCCTTCAATATTAACAAGAAGAGCAACAATCAACTCATTTTCTGTATAAAAATAGAGAATTTTACCCTCAAACTCTATTTCACGTGGGAAGGAGTTTACTACTTCGGAAGAAAGTGCAACAATTGCGCTGATTAGTCCAGTAACCAAAGCATTGTCATGGATTTTGCTTTCACTAAAACTATCGTACTGATAGAGCAATTCTCCATTCTTTGATGTAATAAGGATCTTCAACATTATCCACTTTCCGCTAGTATGATGAGTTTTAACACTCATTGAATCATCTAAGTATCTCACCTATTCAAGGTAGATAAATAGTGCAACTGATTTGAACCCCAGTTAATATAACGTATGATTACTACTAATATAAATCAAACGCAGAAGGCAATGAGAGTAATGTAGCTATTCTGTGTGATTCTTTAACTTAAGATGTTTAGAAGATAGAATAGTGTAGAATCATGTTAATGAGTTTTATTCGAAATTATGGAAGAAGAAGAGTCAGTTAAATTTCAAATAATATTAACAGAATCAGCCTATGATTTCATTAATGCAGGTTAAATCAAAATAAAAGAATTTTAATCATAGTAAAGCACGAGAAATTTCTGACATACTTAGAGCTCCTGAACTAGCAATAAAATTTGGCAAAAACTATAAATAGTTCTGACTTATTGATTAGGTTGTTTCAGAAAAACTACTCAACCTATACAATATAAAGCACCACCAACTGAACCTTCTAGATGCTCTAATTGTGGAGCTGATTGGGAATCAGGAGCTAAGTTTTGTACAAATTGTGGGGCGAAAGCAGGGTAAATTTCTTTACTCTCTTTTTTTCTTTTCACTACAACCAATTGAGTTTTAATAAACTTGAAATTTCTTTTTTTGAGTAAAATGAATTGGTTCATAATCACTTCAAATGATTGCAATCTGCGATGTGCATATTGTCTAAATGAACCACATCCAGATTTACCAATTTCTCCAAATTGGGATTTAGAGGAACTTAAGACGTTTCTAGCAGAGGATAAGTATCCTGACATAGCTTTCTATGGGGGTGAACCATTACTTGAAATGAAACTAATTGAGAGAGTTATGGATGAAATTGCTGCAAATCATTTTACTCTGCAAACCAATGGGATATTGCTCCATAAGTTAAAAACAAACTATCTCAAAAGAATGTCATCGATTCTTATTTCAATTGATGGAAATAAAAAAGTAACTGAAACCAACCGAAGGATAGGTGTATTTGATAAAATCAAACAGAATATCACTAATATCAGAGAGAGAGGTTTCACTGGAGACCTGATTGCTCGAATGGCTATCTCTGAGATCTCTGATATTTATCCAGATGTTCTGTTCTTATTGAACGATGAAGATTTAACATTTGATCATGTTCACTGGCAACTAGATTGTCAATGGGATTATGATATGAGTGAGAGATGGAAAGATTTTCCTAAATGGGTTGAGAAGTACAATGAAGGGATAACAAAATTAGTCTCATACTGGTTAGCTCAAATGCGTACAGGTCAGGTGAAAGGTATAGTTCCATTCTTAGGGATTTTTCGTAACATTCTCAATGATACTAAAACAGATTTACCATGTGAAGCAGGGTTGAGAAGTTTTGCTATTCGTACAGATGGGATTGTAACATTTTGCCCTCTCCCTCCTGAATTCGAAAAAACTATTGTTGGAGATATCAGAAAGAATAAGTCAGAAGAATTAAGAAATTCTGCAAAAATTGAAAATTCTTGTCTTGAATGCGAAGTATTTGACTTGTGTGGGGGAAGATGTCTATTTGCTAATTTGTACAAACTATGGGGTGAAGAAGGGTTCAATCTAGTTTGTAAAACTGTAAAACATCTTATTTCAGAGTTAATAGGGATAAGAAAAGAAGTAGAGGTGTTAATAGAAAAAGGTATCATACAAAGAGAACAATTAGATTATCCTGAATATAATAACACTACTGAAATCATACCTTGATTAGATAATCCATAAAGAATCTATAATTGTAAGATCCTTGTCTATAAGTTGCCTAAGATATCCTTTATTAGCTAGTTCTAAGACGACTTCAGAAATTTTCTTCTGAGACTCACGCAAATATTCTGCAAGATACTCTAGACTTATCCCACCATTTCTATGTTCTTTAAGAACAACTAAAATGATTTCTCTTTCTAATGTAGGCATTTTCAAAATTTCTTTCATTTCCAAATAATTAGGTTCTGTTCCTTTTTCCAGAATCTCTCGCAATTGAGATGAGAGTTTTGAGAGATTTTCTTTGTTAAGATCATCGTGACTATATACCCAGCTGGATAATCGATGAACTAATTTCTTGATTTTTTCAACTGTTGTATTATATTTTTGGTAGCAGTCCTGGGAGAAAATGAAGAAAAGAATAAATGGGAACGTACTTCCCATATCATCTTGAACTGGAATGTAGACTGAAATAATCCACTTTCCATCCTTTTCCTCAAAAATAGGTTCAAGAAAATGATTACCTTCTGATTCTTGTCTTTCAAAAAATGTATTTCCATATTCCTCAGCTAGAGTATCTATCTTGAACTGAATGGTAGCATTGGGCTTGATTGAGGAGAAATTCATTAAAAAGGCATTGGCATCTTGTTTGTAACTAACAAGGTTAAAGCAGAAATCGTCAATAACGATTTTATTCACTTTGGTGATTGTAATATTAACTCTGTTGGGCATTGTTTTGTCAGGAAGGGAAATTTTGATGAAACCTATAGTTATGTGACGTGTTGCAGAAACTTTCTTCTCAAAAGGATAGGAAGCGTCAACATTAGGAACTTGGATATAACCTTCAATAACGTCTTCAGGTTCAATAAAAGTAATCCATTTAGGAACAGAGATACGATTAGAAGAAGTAACAGTTGCTTCGTAATTTAATGGGAGTTTTATTGTAAATCACCTAGATGTTTTGAAGTTATAGTGTAATGTAAGATGTGAGATTAAAATCTTTTTGCATTTACTGGGGTTTTTTATCAGATGAATCAGTTTTAGGCTCAAAACCATCCTGTATAGGAGTTTTCCTTTTTGTGAAGAATTCTTTCTCTGCTAGGTAAATCAATACTATGGCATAAATGATCAAGTTAAGCAAAGGAATGAACCATCCCCATAAACTAATTGCGATTACGAAACTGAAAAAACCGACCATTAACAAGAAGATTATTTCAGCGTGGCGAGCGGTTGCAGTGGTGAAAGGAAGCATGAGATCGGAGAAATCTGGCATTCCAAAGTAAACAAAACATACGATTAGATAGATAATAAACCAGTTTCCAACACTGAAATTTGCATATTCGAAGAAAGCAATAAACTCAGGATGAAATTGGATTAATAGAACAACTATAACGAAATTGAAGAGTGGAGCGATACCGATGAAAAACGCATGGAAGACATTCTTAAGCTCTCCTGACAAACTTTGCGAACTGATATCTCTTAAACCATAACTCATGTGGAAATTAACTTTGACTTGGTAACCAAAAAGTTTGATCACAAGTGAATGAGCGAGTTGATGAAAGAATGCTCCAGGGAAGAAGAAGTAGTTGAAATATTTTTTTACGTCTTTGAAGAGCCAGTCGCTAAGGATATCCCATAGAAATTTTGTAACAAAAAGAATAAGAATAACAAGGAAAGTGATTCGCACCGTTCCTGTGAAAATGCCTATGAACGAATCATACAAACTCTCTAACCAAGGAGGAATAACCATATTTTTTCTCTTCCACAGAATTATTTAAACCCAAACCCAAACCCATTTCAGTAACGATATAACTTTTTTTAAGTAGAGAACGATAACGATACACCTTTCTTTTTAGATATTCAAGTTCAATATGATATTGATCTTTAATTATAAGCCAAAACGAACCCATCAATCCTCTCTCGGAGAGGTGATAGGGTAGTAATGAAGAGACGATTACTAGTGCAGCTTCCTCAACATTAATTTTGGGAACTAGTTTCTCGTCGATTAAATCATAAGCCATTTTTCGTAAAGCTTCAAAATCCATTTCTAATTTAGGATAAATTACTATGAACTCATTGACTATTTGTGAAACGCGATTCTTTAGCATAGGGCTAAAAACTTCGCGCTTCTTTCTCTGTAAGTAGCCTGAAGTAAAAAGATCAGCTTGAACTTTTTTAACAGAGAAGTAGCTGAAGATCTTACTTTTCTTAATACCAAGTAAAGATCTAACAAGATTAACGTGTTTTGGGCTTAGTTTAGTACCAACCATAGATAACCTATAATCTAAAAGAGCTAGATAATGATTAGCTGCATGCTTCTTGGTAAAGTAGCGATGCTCACCATAATCTTCAAGAAATTCAGGGAGAAGCTGTTGGAATTGGATAACTACTTCAGTTATGATTTTGCTAGGAAAGTATTCGAAGAAAATATTAGCGATACTGTTAACAAAATCCATAATCCTGTTAGTACGATCTTCTTCAGCACTAATGAAATATGAACGAACGGTGCTCTGTTTACGGAGAGCTGGAGATAATATCTGAGTCAAGTCATGAGGACTAAGAAACGTCCCCAGACTTTCATCAGAATTGCGGATTACCGCTTTTGTTTCTACTGCCATTGTAGATGCCAACTTTTGCCATGTCTTAGTTTAACAAAGAAGACCACCTTTTAAGAAGATATTTTTTTTAATTGCATTAAGATTGCATCTGTGTCACAAAATTTCGCGAGGGGCTTAAATACTAAAGGCATTCTCAGTAAAAAATATCTAGTGGAAAAAAATACAATTATCTGTCAAAATCATGTTTTTTCTTCTACTTTTTTGTTTCTTTTTTCATTGTTTCTTCATGAGCTATTTTATCTCTTCTTACTCTTTCATAGAATAAAGCTCTCATACCAGGAACAAATATTAAGAAAAGAGGTGCAATTAAAAACAATCCACTCACAAAGGATATTGCTGTATAAATGAATTCATTTGTACTTAACCCATCTACTGAGTTAAGTTGGTATAAAATCAGAGCTAACATTACCAAACCTATTACAAGAACAATGTTCAAGATCATTAAGAAGCTCCCGATCCAGAGTATTCTCTTCAAACTTGTTTCACTTCTTATATCTAAAAACAGTTTTCTATACCAGAAAACATGAAGTTTTTTAGGTAACATTGTT
>JAUWPI010000043.1 GCA_030611665.1 Candidatus Heimdallarchaeota archaeon
GGTATTCCCCAAATGAGGAGACTAATCAGATAAGGTGCAGTCACACTTTGTTGAAGAACAATAATCTGACCGAAAAGAGTAGTAATTACATCATAAACTACAGCAAAAAATGCTCCAAAAACACCTAATTCCCAAAAAGAAAGTTTTACGAACAATTTTCTTCCCAAACCAGCTACTAAAGCGAGTCCAATATAACAGAGAAGTTTGAAAAGTATAAGTAATCCTCCGGAACCGTAAATTGGAATTACTAAAAACTCGTAAACTACAGCTATTGAGATTGCCGCTAGAAGACCATACTCAATTCCAAATAATAGAGTTATAAGAAAAATCGTAACAGAGATAAATTCGATGTTGGGAAAGAAGATAACAAATGCAGATAAAATAATACCTAAACTTGCAAGCGCTGCTGTAACAGACAATTTTAGAATAGTTTGAATTCTATCTGTCTCTCTTTGTTTAGGTGTTGTTTTTGTTTTATTCATTTTATCAACTGCTTAAAGCTAATCACAAGACGGATTTCATTAAATCTTTGAACACAATCTAGAAACTGGCGTTAAATTGTTTTCCCTTATAGTGTGACTGTGGAAACTATCTTAACATTTTTGAAGATAAGAAGAACCGTTAGTGCATGGAAGATAATCTCTCCTCTAGCGATAATGAACTACTAAAAGTAATTCGTGTTGATGTGTTAACGGCAAGTCCAGATATCTTCTCATCAGAAGAAGCACCAACGGGCATACATTATGCAGAGATTCCGCTTCTTAATTTTGAATTAGAAAATGGAGAGAATTTTCTTATGACAAATATACCTGTTTCTATAGCTATAGAAATCGCAAAAAAACTAAATGGTGTAGAAAGCGCAGATTCAAGATTAACTGCTGCTGAACTGGTTCCAGAATTGTGTATTGTGGAACGAGTAATCATTGATTCCGTTGTTCCATATTCTACAGCTTATCAAGCTTCTATAGAAGTTCGTTTAGAAGGTGTTAACGAAATCCAGAGATTTCAGATGGTACCAAGTCATGCCACTTTACTTTCCTTAGTTGCGGGTTCACAAATATATATTTCAAAATCAGTAGTTTCTACATATCCTGATAGTATGGAATAAACGCATACTGGTTAGCTTTTTGGGAATTAAGAAAAGAATACAAATTCGCTTTCAGACCAATTAAACAAGATTTATTATCTTATACTGGGGAAAGGATTACAATGTCAGAGAAAACAGTCGAAATAGACGAGGAATTTTTAGAGGAAGACGAAGAAGATGAAGAGGGTTCCCGTGACTGGGGAAAGGTAGGGATAGTGATGTTGTTTTTCCTAGTTGTTGTAATTGGATATTATATAATTCAAGCTCTTTCCTAAAATCCAAAACAATTTAAGTATCTAAACGGAAAGAACGTTAAGCCTATGAGCAAAAAAATCATATCGGTTTATAATTTAACAAAAACCTTTGTTTCTAAAGCTGAGGAGTTAACTGTTCTACGTGGGACAAGTTTTAACATTTATAGGGGGGATATTATCTGCTTATTGGGAATTTCAGGATCAGGAAAAACAACTATATTAAATTTAATAGCAGGACTAGATGCACCTTCTTCAGGAAGGGTTCTATACAGTGATGCTAACATTAGTGAGTGGACTTTAGATAAGTTGTATGATTTTCGATTGCATGAAATTGGTTTCATTTTTCAAGAGTTCTATTTACTTGAACATTTAACGGCGCTAGAAAATGTTATGGTCCCCATGATTCTAGCAGAAAAAACTGAAAATGAAGCACAAGAAAGAGCATTAGATCTTCTAACACAAGTAGGTTTACGTAGAAAAGCAATGAACCACCCAGAGGAGCTAAGTAGCGGTGAAAGACAGCGAATATGCATAGCAAGAGCAATAGCAAATTACCCGTCAATTCTAATCGCTGATGAACCAACAGGAACATTGGATAGTAAAATGGGTGATGAAATAATGAATCTACTATTAGGTATTGCTCAAAAACGTCAAATGACAGTTATTTACACCACACATGATCCTTATGTAACAAAATTAGCAAAACGTATTTTTCTAGTGCAGAACGGTTTAGTTGTTGAAAACGGTCAATCAAGTTCTGATAATATAGAGTTTGATGAAACGAGCTTCAAGTATAAATTTAAAGGTGGCAAAAAATGATGGAACAGGATGATTTTGTAAGCTCAGATACTGAAGGTTCTTTTTATTCAAGAGCGTTTCATGGTTTTCTGTTTAATCTACGCTTAATTTGGAAGAATATTAGGAACAAGAAAAGAAGCACTGTCATTATCATTATTGGTTTAGTTTTTTCAATGTCTATTCTCTTTACTTCATCAATATGGATGAACACATCACAAAAAATTATTGCAGATGATTATATTGAAACTTTAGATTATGAAATGTTTATTTCAACCTTTTTGATAAATGCAATGGATGAGGTTTACGAATTTGTCTTTTATGATCCATTGGTTAAACAAGCAGATTGGATATTTCCTACCGTAGCTTTGTTTAATTATGAAGATAAGGATCCATCCTATACGTGGTTTCCTGAGGAAAATCAAGAGAATATGACTAATCCATTATCACTCTCATCAGCATTTGTGGTTTCTTCTCGTTCAATTGATAGAATCAAACTCAATCTGGAAATTGAAGGAAATGCTACACTAAATTCTGGTGAGATACTTGTTAGTTATACCCAAGCAAAACAGTTAGAAAAAGTGTATAATGAAACAATTTCTCCTGGATATGTTCTCAATGTAGCTATCACCCGTAGAATTCCAAACACGGATGAGGGAGAACACACAATGCAATATTATGATATTGAGGAAACTACCTATGAAAATTACACCATTTCAGGGATATACAATTATATTGGGCACAATTCAATTATTGATAGATTAGTTGGAGGAGGATCTGAGGGTGCGGGTGGGATTATACTTGACTCAATACTATTTCCAGCTGAAGATATGACCAGAGTAGATCTATTCATAATGGATAGCAACGGATTACTGCCTAGATTACTAATAAAAACCAATGCACAATTGTTGAGGGAAGGCGGCATCACTCAGATGCCAGATAACCTTCTTGCTCTAAAAGAGAGAATAGAAATTAACTTTTTCCATTCATTTTGTTATATTATCTCTCAAGAGATTCAAACGATGGCCGATGAGTACCGAAGGTCTTTTAGCGCTACTTCATTATTTTTGCCAACCATTGCTTCAGCAATATTTCTAACAGTATTATCAACACAGATTACAATTAAAAGAAGAAGAGAAGAGATTGCTTTCTTAAGATCAAAAGGGGCATCAAGCGGTCAGATTATCGGACTCTTTTTCGGTGAATTTATTCTTATAAGTAGCGTGTCTCTCGTTCTAAGCATAGGGTGTGGGATATTAATATCAGCTCTTGTTCCATCATTTGGGCACGATGGATTTTTTAGTACATCTCTCTTTTTGAGATATTTCCAGTACTTAGAAATTTCTCCGTATGAGATAGAAATCTTTGCGGTCCTAGTATTGGGAATATATCTAGGGGTCACGCTAATCAATGTGATTTCGTATGTAAGAAAAGATATTCAAGAATCATTTCTAATAACTAGAAAGGGACAACAGATTGTAGGTTTAAGTATGAAACTAGCTGCATTTGCACTAACTATTGCTGGTTTTGTATTTTTATATTTAGATTATCTAGCCATAGCAAAGCAAAGCTACACATTTGGCTTTAATCTAATATCAGCTAGTTCCAAGACACTCTATGTTTTCATAGGAGTTATATTCTTTGGATGTTACTTCGCATCCATTGGATTAAATTATATACTGAAAAATATCGAAGGCGTCTATAAACGAATGTTCAAAAAAAGAAGTTTCTTTATCTTTCGAAATATCAAAAGGTCAAGAAAAAGTCTAACTGATTTGACTTTCTTCTTAATGTTAATGGTATGCTTACTAAGTTCTTTTATCATGATAAGATCGACAACTATCAACAATGCCAAATTAGAAGATGCATATAGAAATGGAGCGGACATAAGAATCCAAAGCATTCTTCCAGTCAATATCTCAGAATACGAAGGGATAATCAATGGCATCCCTGGAGTTGAAAAAACATTAGGGTTCTACTCAATAATAGCTTCAATCGGCTATCAAAGTGTCGAGGTTTTTGGTATAGATACTACGGATTATTCAAATATAGGTCAGTGGATAGATGAGAGTTTCCCAGAAGTGAAAGCAAATGACGCTTTAGCAGATCTAGGTGTTGATCAAACGGGGATTATTCTGAGTACATACGTATCTGAAAGACTTGGTTTCTCTGTAGGAAGAACTATGTTTGTGACAGATTTCAGAGGGGGACCATTTTACGTGCGATTCAACGTATCTGCTGTCATTGATTCTGCTCCAGGTTTAGGAGTTGCACACGGGTATGACCCAAAAATGAATAGAATCACGAATGAGTGGGTACTTGTAAACAAAGAGATGTTTACAGGTCTAGGTGTGGAAAATGGTACACTTTTCCTTGCAGATGTGAGTGATGGTGCAGATGTTGAAGCTATTGTTGAACAAATAAAGACCCTTAATCCTCTGTTCATTGTAAATCCAGAGAGAATTAACCCTGACTACATTGGCTATTTCATAACCGGTTATATTCCACCAGTTACTGTAATATTGTTAATTGGGGCGATTTTTATTGATATCATAGCAATTGTGTATGTTGTAATCTCAACCGAATTCACATTAGAACAAAGAAGAAGTGAATATGCTGTTTTGATGGCATTAGGTGGGAAACAGAGTAATATAAGAAGACAGCTTATCTACGAAATATCATTATTCATTCTAGTTACTATATTAATTGGAATACCCTTAGGAATTTTGACAACGCTAATGGGAATAAGTTTTCTAAAGCCGTTGCTCATGACTCAAGAAGTTGTGGTTATGGTTTTACATATTGACGTAGTCTCTCTACTTATTATGGTTGCTACTTTGATCATAGCTGCTTTATTAGGAATAATTTCTCCAATCCGAAAACAGATGAAATATGAAATAGTTCACGAGCTTCGGGCAACAGTTTAATGTCAAACAGATGGCATTAAATTTTTTTTCCTAAAAAATAAAAATTATGCAAGTATTAATTCACCACGAGCTTTGTCTAGTGATTGTTCAATCATATACTCAACCGAATCCTTCCAGGATTGTTCTATATATGAATAATTATTGGGATTAAACGGTTTTGTAACAGTTGTTTGAGGATCAAGCATCATTATTTGTAAATCAGGAAATAGTGACCAAAGAAGGTTGATTAATTCCAATTTGTCCTTGGGAGGTAGAAGAATTTTCCAGAGAAAACCTTTTTCAGTATGACGAAAATCTGATACAAAAGGTAGGGGGAGGTTCTTAATCAGATAAATAATTTTTGTCATCGCACGTTGACTACATATTACTTTGAAAACCAACTCATCTTCGAGCCCAAAGAAAGATCGATCAACCTCTACAAGATAATTCCGAATCACATATTTGTTCAAAAATTTCTTACGACGAGAAATGGTATATTGTGGTGTTCCTAGCTGTTTTGACAAGTCTGCATATTTTTGGGTAGGATCACGAACCAGCTCCTGTAACAAAAGAAAATCAAGATATTTCAGATGACTTAAAACGTTCCTAGGTTTCTCTCTAGCTATTCTTTGAAAATAGTCATATTGAGGAATATAATCAACACTGTCAACATTTTTCTTCCAGATATCCCAATTGAAGAACCATTTACCAGTGCTGGGTTCCCAATAAGTAAGATCACTATGAGTTTTAATACCCGTTCCTATTGTTGTTGAATGCACGACCTCAGCAATGAGGTTGTTATCTTTAATGTAATTGAGAAATTCAAGAAACTTGTTAATTGTACCTATAGGGATATGTACTTTGAGAAATATACCTGTTATACCACCATAGCATCGCTGTCTAACTACCAGATATGGGTGATAATCAACAATTCTTTCAACGATTCTATACTTGTCAATTGAATCTACACGCAAGAGAAAAATGTGACTTTCTAAACCTAAAGCCTCAGGATGATACTCAGCGTGAAAGCTTCTGATAACTTGTTCCTCAATTAGTTTTTCAATTCTCTTCTTCACTGTTGGAGGAGATATTTTGATTTTTTCAGCAAGCTTACTATAAGGAATAATGGGTTCTTTGAGTATGTGTTTTAGAATCAAATATTCTTCTCGTTTGAGATTCAATATATTTCATAAAACAAATAGTTTGGAATTAAAAAAAAGTTGTGCACAAAAAAGTGAAGAAATAAGGGGTGTTATTTCCTTCTTCTAACTATCAATATACTTGCCACCGTAAAAGCGGCAATCATTGGTATCAACCATGGATATGGAGACTCTGTAGGCTCAGGTTCAGGCTCAGGTTCGGGTTCAGGAGGAACATAAAGCACATACTTGATATCTATATCAAAAGCTTCCGTGTAATCACCAATATGTTGCAGGGAGCGTATTATGAAGGTCATATCATAGAGTAAGCCACTTGTCGAGTTAAATTTGATAGTCGTGTTAAGCTTGAAATCTGTTATATTAGAAGGCAAAACGATCGGTAAACCTGTATCACCTTCTCCTATCAGTTCAGAAAGAATTGATGCATTAACTTCTGGGGCAAACAAGTCAAAATATAATTTCAGATATGTTTCATCCAATAAAGAATGAGCTGCAGTATATGTTACATTTGCATATTCAGTGATGTTAAGCAATAATTCTTCAAGGAGATAGAATGAGTTTGACACATTTATGAACTGACCAAAATAAAGGAGATAATCAGGTATTGATCCTATGGATAATGGTAGAGCAATAGGTAAACCTTCTGGTAAAATCACGTTTTCTTCACCTACTAGCGTTTCAACAAACCTTGTCTCATTAACTGCAGTGCCACCTGTAGAATTATATGTTGTATAAGTATACCCAGTATCATCAAAACTGTCAAAAGCTACTCTCATAGTTAAGTTTTCAGCAAGAATACTTGCTAAATTTGTACCTCCCAACTTGAGAGTTATCAATTCATATTTATTTAGTACATCTGTCTCAACTCCCCAATTGGTTGCTGCTTTTGTTGGTGTAACAAAAGCCAATGATGTAACAAGTAATATAACTCCTAAATTGACATATAATCTCTTTCTCATCTATTTATTCACTAAACACAGCTATTCACTTAGTGTCTTTTATAGTTATTTATTCTAATTTTCTCGAATGTAGTTTTTATTCAAACTTTTTTTAGCTAAATCTATAACTTGGGTAGCTATTTTTTCATTAACAGCTAAAACTTTTTTCATTTTTTCAATATCAGAATTAGCTATTTCTTGTATGTTCTTATATTCATGGAATAGAGATTGGACTTTACTCTTACCAATTCCCTTTATATCATCGAAAATTGTTCGCTTTACAGACTTTTCTCTTAGCTTCTTATGGTAATTTATTGCAAATCTATGAGATTCATCTCTGACATATTGGATTAACCGTAGAACAGCTGATTTTTGTTCAAGTTTGATTGGCTCACCTTGATTTTCTACAAATATTTCCTCATTTTTCTTTGCGATGCTTATTGCTGGAACATTTAATTGTAACGCTTTCAAAACTTTTACAGCAACATTCAGTTGTCACTTCCCACCATCAAGTATCAGGAGATTCGGTAGAGGATCCTTTTTGAGAGATTCAGATTTGTATCTACGGGAAATTACTTCCTTCATCATTTCATAATCATTAGGATCCGAATATGTTTTTCGAATACGAAAACGTCTGTATAGATCCTTCTTAGGTTTCCCATTAGCAAAAACTATACAAGAACCTACAGAATGTTGCCCTTTCAATGTGGATATATCAAAACCATGAATAATCTCTGGCATTTCATCTAAACTAAGAATGGTTTTCATTTCCTCTAGAACAGTTTCTGTATCCTCATGGTGTTTTAATTCTCGCATATACTTGTGTAATTCTTTAGATGCATTCTTTTCTGTAACATTGTATAATTGTTTAGTTGTGTCTCCTCTGATACTTAAAATTGGGAGACCGATATTATTATTGAACCTAGAAATAAAGTCATCACTAGCTTGAATCTTATATCTTGGTTTCTCTAAACCATAGATGTAGGTTAGCACCTCACCTAAATTTAACATTTCTTCTTTCTCGTCATAGATGAAAGTCTTAATGTTGTGAATTCTGTATTCGCGAATTTCTACCTTACACAAAGATATGATATTGTCCTCTTCTCTGTAAGCCAATAAGTCAACATTCCTTTTCTTTGATTGAAGGTCTTTTTGCATGTTCAAAATTGCATAAACAGCTTGAATTAGGTCTCGCAGGTTTGCAGCTTTTTCAAAGTTTGACCCTTCAGAAGCCATCCACATTTCCCTTTCAAGATTATCAAGTAAATCAGCAACATCTCCCTTCAGAAAAGCTATAACATTTTCGACGGTTTTTCCATATTCCTCAGGAGAAACATCATTCAAACAGGGAGCCAAGCATCTGCCCAACCGTTCTCTCATGCAACGGAGAGGAGCATTACTTTTTCTAGTTTGTTCTTTACACTTCCCACAATCACATATTGGAAATAGTTTCAGAACAAGCTTTGCTGTTTGTCTGAGCATTGTATCATTAGTAAAAGGACCAAAGTATACACTTTTAGGAATTCTAGCATCAGTTTCTCTAGCAATATGAAACTGAGGGTATTCGTCTTCCATAGATATGCGAATCAAAATAGGTGATTTGTCATCCTTCAGTTGACTGTTCAATTTAGGCGAAAGCTGTTTCACTAATTTCCTTTCTAAAATTAGAGCCTCCGATTCATTTCTGGTTATCACCCAATCTACTCTACTGGCTAACTTCTGTAGTTTATCCTCTTTTGGGTCATGAGTAGTTTGAAAGTGTTGCTTAACTCGGTTTCGAATGTTTTTAGCTTTTCCAACATATACAATTTTTTCATCTTTATCTTTAATGAGATAAACACCTGGTTCAAAAGGTAAAGATTCTAAATCAGAGAGAAGACTCATCTACTTTCCACCAATTTTTCAAGTTCTCGAATTTTATCGCGATAAAGAGCAGCTTTTTCGAAATCTAATTTGCCTGCTGCTTCAGCCATTTGACCAGTTAGATCTTCAATAACATAAAGTAAATCTTCCTTTGTAAAATCCTTGGGCACTTCAATCTTTTCTTCTTCTTTAGGCGTAATTTGCATAAGATGTTCTACAATGGATTTAACTTCCTTTCTAATTGTTGTTGGTTTAATACCATGTTGTTTATTGTAATCTTGTTGTATCTTTCTTCTGCGGTTATTTTCAGCGATTGCGGTTTTCATTGAATCAGTTAGATTGTCTGCATATAGAATAACACTACCGTGGATATTTCTACTGGCTCGCCCCATTAGTTGTATTAAAGAACTCCTAGATCTTAGAAAACCTTCTTTATCCGCATCAAAAATGGCTACAAGAGCTACTTCTGGCAAATCTAAACCTTCTCTTAAAAGATTAATACCAACTACCACATCATACTTCCCTAATCTTAAATCACGGAGGATAGCAATCCTTTCTAATGTTTTTACTTCATGATGAAGATAAACTGATTTTACTTTCATGTCAAGAAGGTAATCTGAAAGCATTTCAGCGCTTTGTTTGGTCAAAGTAGTAACAAGAACTCTTTCACCCTTACTAGTTCTCTGATTAATCTCACTTAATAGATCAATAATTTGTCCATTTGTTGATCTTAAATCTATTTTGGGATCAACCAAACCAGTAGGACGGATAATTTGTTCAACAACTTGATTTGATACTTCGAATTCAAAGGGAGCAGGAGTAGCACTAGTAAAGATGACTGTATTCATGTAGTTACGGAACTCATTAAATTCTAAAGGTCTGTTATCATGTGCAGATGGAAGTCTAAAACCATGATTAATCAGATTATTCTTTCGAGAATGATCACCACCGTACATCCCTCGTGTTTGTGGTATCGTTAAATGTGATTCATCAACAATTAATAGAAAGTCTTCTGGAAAGTGATCAAGAAGGGTGAAAGGTTGTTCGCCAGGTTTCCTTCTATCAAAGTGTCTCGAATAGTTTTCAATACCTGGGCAGGATCCAGTTTCTCTCAATAATTCTAAATCATAGAGCGTTCGTTGCTTCAGTCGGTGTCTTTCCACTACTTTGTTTTCCTTTTCCAATTCAGCTAATCGCATATCAAGTTCCACTGATATATCCTCCAGAGCACTCTCAAAGTAGGCATCATTGGCAAGGTATTGTGTTCCAGGAAAGATTGACAAATGTTCATATTCTCTCATCTTCTCTGCGGATACTGGGTGACGAGCAGTCAAACGCTCAATCTCGTCTCCGAAGAATTCTATACGATAAACATAATCGCCATATAAGGGAAAGATGTCAATTGAATCACCACGAACCCTAAAACATTTACGAGTGAGTGCAACATCATTTCGTTGATATTGATTCTTGACAAGTTCAAGCATTAACTTTTGTCGATCAAGGTTATCACCGACTTTCAATTTTATCTGATTGGAGCGGTATAATTCAGGAGGACCAGTGCCATAGATACATGAAACAGATGCACATACAATAACATCATCGCGAGTGGCAAGAGCTTCTAAAGCCGTATGCCGTAAGCGCTCAATTTCCTCATTTATATCAACATCTTTCTCAATATACATATCCTTTGAAGGAAGATAAGCTTCAGGTTGATAATAATCATAAAAAGAAACATAATAATTAACGCTTGCAGAAGGAAATAGAGTTTTAAATTCACCAAAAAGCTGTGCCACTAGAGTTTTGTTAGGACCAATAATCAAAGTAGGTTTCTTAATTTTATCAATAACATAGCTCATGGTTAGCGTTTTACCTGAACCTGTAACCCCTAATAGTGTTTGATACCGATTACCTTTCTTTATCCCTTCAATTATCTTTTGAATAGCTTGAGGTTGGTCGCCGCTTGGTTTTAGAGGTGTTTCGATATCTAATGGCATTGTTATTTCTCCAATCTTCTTGAAGTTAAAAAGTATGTTTATCTGAAAGAAGGTTTTCACTTAATAAACTAAAATACGCTTGTTTTGCTAGATATGAAATGTTAATGGCAGAAATCAATGGATCCACATCACAGTCTAAAATCTTTATTTCAGTGAACTTTTATCACTTTGTTTAGAAAACCAAAATTGTAACATCTATTGAAATTGTATAACAATTAATTTCTCAGTTATATTTCACCTATTAAGCAGAATTTAATAGTTTTATGTGTATGTTGTAAAGATTTGCTAGTTATAACCTCCATGAGTGTATCATTCTTGTAATACTTGTTTTTAAGAAGCATAAAACGGAATTATTTTTTATGAAATTCTTCAACTATTTCGATGTTCCTGAAGAAGAACTCGAAACAGAAGGTGTTCTAAGTTATCTTAAATCAATTTTTAAAGAAATTGATGCACCAGAAGGCAGAATTCTTGCTTGGTATAAACTTTCCCACGAGGATAAAGGGATGAGTAGAATCTGCGCCATTTATGAAGTTAAAGATAAAATAAGAAGCGCGAGATGATTTGAAACTTCGCAAGAAATGGTTTCACCTCCTCAACAGATTGTTTATTGTTTTTATATCAAAAACACTTTACATTATAGGGAGAACATGATTAGTATAAGGGAAGAAAAGAAACAAAACACATTAGAATTACAGAATAAATATCCTCATCTTGGAAGAGCTCTAAATCTTTTAGATTCTCAAACTATTCGCGATAGAATGATGGGGTATGCTCTCATTACGACTTGCTTTCATCTTTGTCCTGAAGAAGTGAGAGAGTTTGTACACGAAAAGTGGAAGGATGAAGAGCTAATAAAAGGGATAAAAAAAGATTTTGTTGAGTATTGTGCCAAGAAATTTGATGTTTAGCTCAATCTTTACTTTGTATTTTCTGCAACAGGAAAATATGTAGGATATATTAACTTGGCGAAATTTCGATACATTTCTACACTATAATCTTTTGTCTCAATAAGAGATTCTAGTTTTACTATTTCGGATTCAGTATATCCTTTCATATCTGGAAATGATTCAGGATCACCATAATCTAATATTTTGATTACAACATCATCTAGTTTGGTCAATTCAAGGTAGGACTCGATTATCAGATGAATGTGTGGTATTAATTTCTTGATAATCTCTTCTTCTTTCACTGAGTTTGTAATTCTAATTACTGAAAGAATAGCTGCTCGCTTTGTAATGTAATCACGAGCATATACAACATTTTTAAGCGGATGCAAAACATCTACATCATCTAAATATCCTATAGCTCTTATGGCTGCATATTGCAAATCATAACCGCTTTCTTCGAGCATTTTAATGAGATAAGGTTTAGAATCATAATGTTTTAGTTTACCTAATACTTCTAATATTGTAAGTTTGATAGATAAAGAACTTCTTTCAACGAGACCGTGTAGGTGAGATAAAACCTCACTCTTTGACTCTGGGTATTTTGAAGCAAGAAATAGTATAGAAGAAGAAGCTGCGTTTCTAACATTCCATTCCGAATCTTCTAAGAGTGGAAGTAGTTTTCTCACTGTTTTTACCTTCCCCTTAATCTGTTGAAATAATGCAAACTGAACTCTATCTAGAGGAATCTCACTGTGTAATTTTCTACCCATACCTAATCCCTTAAGGAAATTCGCAAAACTCATAGTTCAAACAATCCTTCTTTTATTAGATACGCAATTGCACCTCTTTGAGGTTGGGTCAATTTGCGTAAATAAGTATAATCAACGTTACTTACATCAACCTTATCTTCAGATTCTTCATCTAAATCAAATTTGTAAGCGTCTTTTCGTTTAGTAACTTGAACAGCTCTTGTTACAACCGGTAAATTATATGGAGACAGAGGTTGGTGTTTTGTCTTATGAACGGCGAATAATGTTGAAACGTGAATTCCACCGATTTTCTTGAATACAATAACATCAGCAAATGCTGGAAGAATTGTCTTAAAATCATCTCTATACAATGCCATATGATTATGAAGTATGATGAGTTGATCTATTCCTATTCCATAATCATTGACTTCAAAGACATATACTTTCTTTCGATCAACCTTAACATAACCTTTGGATTCTATTCTTGGTTTTTCATCCTGTAACTGACCGAAAGTTGAAAACTTCTTTCTGTATACTTTTCTAGTATATTCTTCGACAACTTTCCAACCATATGCATAAACAGACCATATATCTGTCCACCTACTTCGTGTAGAGTGCCATTTCTCAACAACACCTTCAGAGTGCAGATTTTTATTTACAGCAAGTAAATCCTTCACTTCATCCCAAGTGAATTCTTCCAATAAATCAATATCTGACTTGTAACTGAATAGTTTGTTGAATAGCTCTTCTTCATTTTCAACTTTGGTTTCAAGTCTTCTTATTACAGCTAAACTAAATTCACCAATGGGAGGAGCTAAAAATGATTTCAGCTCATTAGGTAATTTTGGTTCTTTATCGTCAGCACTTTTCTTGAACTCATAATCGCCTGATTTTATAAGATATTCAATACCCTTTGCTTGGACATAATGTGCAAAACCTTCATCAATTAGTTCGTGAAGATGCTTTTTCCTTGATACTTTTGCTCTTTCAGATAAATAGTTTATAGCTTCAATTGAAAAATTATTGAATAGAGTATATTTTCGAGCAAGTTCAGGAGGAATGTAAAAATCTTCTACACCAGCTTCGGTGAACAATCGAATAACACCAATTAAATCTTGGAAATATTGCCATGCCCAAGCATGCCCATCAGATGATTCTTTGTTTAATTGAAAAACATTGTTTGTCATTAATTCTTTCAGAACAGTATCTATCTGATAAAGCCTTGAGAGTGTTCGAGGTGAGTTTGATACAGTTTTTTCATTCATGTAAGCATGAGCAAAGGCATGAATGAACATTACTCTAAGAGTAAATTCTTGTTCTTTATTAAGCTCATAAGAGGGGGCTGAAAGATAAATCAAAGTAGGGAGAGAATTGTAGACTGTTTCTTTTCCAACTGGTAAAAAGTCGTTTATGCGAGCAGACTTAAGATGGGTTATTTGTTCAGCAGTCAAAATAGCTTGCGGAGTGCCAGTTATTTCTACAACTCTATTTACTGATATGTGTAAATCTGGGTTAACAAAAAGCAATACACGATAGTTTTCAGGAGTTTCACCTACAAGATCTTTGAAATCTTCTCTTGCCAAATTATAAACTCGGACTATCTCATCAAATTCAGTTTCTGTTTTAAGCATGCATCATACTCTCCCTTAAAATTTGTTCTCCCAGTTTCTTTATTTGAGCAGGATCGATTAGAATGGGTCGTGTTATGCCCTTCAGCATCTGTCTTGTGTGAATGAACAACTCCTTATTACGTAGAGATTCAGTTCCCATAAGGAAGTAAGAAATGTTCCAATTTCTTGTTCTATCATTTTTAAGATGTTTGAAAATCCCATTTAGTTGAATCAAACAATCTATTGTTTCTGGTTTCGTTTTGGTTTGAATTTCAGAGAAGTATTTCTGCAACGCCTCATTTTTTCGAAAATCATATGGAAAAGCAGGAACATTTGGCATACCGTCTGTAACTATTGTGAAGTATACATCAATATCTTTATCCACACGTTGCTTTTTTGCGTGTTCAATAGCAGTTTGAACTGCTTGAACCATGTAAGTCTTACCTTTTGCGTCAGCTGTTAAAAGGTAATTTTCCATTTTACTGTCATCATCAACAACAGTTGGATTCTTTCTAACAGGAACTACAGCAAGTTTAAACATGTCAAATCTTTTCCTTTTTCGACGATTCAGTATTTTGAAGTAATAGTATAAGCTTAAACTAGTTAAGAGCCCCCCATCTAGCCTTGACATTTTACCTTCAAAAACAGCTTTCTTCATAGATTGACTCATATCTACAATTAGATACACAAGTGATCGTCTATCTTTTTTCACCCGAATTATATCTTCTTGTTTAACAGAAGTTGGGGGTATATTTTGAGAACTCAAAATTGCACTCTTGTAAGTCTCTCTAAGTCTGATTGTGCCCCTAGGTCTCTTTTGCACTTCATCGATAGGTGCAACTGATATCTGTTTTAAAAGAAAGCGACCGAGAATCTTTCCAAGTAAATCCATAACACTTTCTCTAGAGATACGCTTCTTCCTACCGAAAGCATCTATTATTTCAATATCAACTATCTCTTGTAATTGGGTGAGTTTTTCTGCTAACTGATCTAAATCAACTGACCCTTCATATTTAAGATTACGAAGAAGATCTGTTATGTACTTAAGAATTTCTTCTAAAGTTTGAAGCTCGTTGCGATTTACTCTTTCCAACACATCAGGTAGAATCCTATCACCCATAAACCGTAGGATTTTGAGCTCGTTCAGCAATCGTTCTTCTTCTTCAGCAGTCAAATAAGTTGTCATTATCTTCTGAACAATATTCTCCATCGCCACAGCGTTTTTTGAGGCAAGAGAAAGAACTGCTCCTTCACGAGAACTTCTTCCTAAATGTGGATTCCGCCATAACCTAAGTACTTGAGCAGCGTCTTCAAAATCTAAGATGAATTCAACGTCTCCATATGCTTGAATAGGATCAGTGAATTCTTCTGCTGTTATGAAATTTATTCTATGGGGCATGCTATTATCTCCAGTAGGCACTAGAAATGCCTGTTTAGATGTAATCTACTCTCAATAATTGCTCGTAAGATGGTCTAAGACCCTCAATAATTGTTGTTCGAATTTTGTCTTTGTATTTATCTAAACCTTCAAACTTTACAATCAAATCTGCTAATTCATTGTCACTAAGTGCCTTCATCTTTGAAATATCTTCAGAGATATCTTGAACGCTTATAGAAACTTCTGATTCTTTTATCGATGTTCTAAGTAGAATCTTGATTTGTTGAAGAGCATCATTGAGCATTGAAACTGGTATATCATAAGCATTCATTGTGCTTCGTAACTTTTCTAGTGTTATAACATTGACATCAGTAGCTGTTTCTCTAGCTTGTAAAAGCACTGTCTCACCAATGATATTGTTCATAGTACGTAAATCTATGTGAGGATTTCTTTGTGGATCATGAATTTCATCAAGACCAGAATAGAAATCGGAACGTGCCATACGACTTTCTGAACGAATATCCTTTGATTTTAGGTTGCTAGGTAAGGAATTATTTCCAAGATATGCAAGAAAACCTACAGCAAGTCTACTAACAAAATCTGTAGAATCTTTTTCCAATTCATGTAATTGAATAATGGAAGGATTTGCTGTGATTTTTTTACTTGAAAGAACAATCTGCTCTTCAAACATATCACGTATAATTTGTTCTCTACTTTCAACAGAACGTGCTGGCCACAGTACTTCAGGAATACGATTGATAATAGGTTGACTTTCTTCTCCAAAGACTGTCAATGGTGCGTTAGATGTAAATATTACAGCTCCATCAATGTAAACAGGTTCTCCTTGTATGTTGTATTTAATACCCATTGGTTCTTCGAGAAAACCCATTAATGATTCTAATAGTGTTAATGGTAGCCTCTGAATTTCATTTACAACTAATATACCATGGGAAAGAACACCTACCTTATGTGAGGTAGCTGCATAAGTAGTTTGGGTTTCTTTGCCAAATAACTCTTCTAAGTTTTCTACTCCTGCAAGCAACATGTAGAGACTTTCGGGATCATTTCTTGGATCAAGTTGCGATCTTCGAACTAGTGTTTTTGTAGCATCTAGTTTTCCTAGTCTACTTACTACTTCTTTTGGAGAAATTTCAAGCATACTACTTGTGTTGTCTAGATGCACCGAACTGCCCTCATTAGACAAAACACCTTCGATTTTTTGTCTGCAATAAGGACACAGCGATTGCATAACTCTAATTCCAGCAAAAGGATTTGATTGAAAGTTATTGATGATATCTACAATGTATCCAGCGTCTTCTAAGAATGGACATCCACCAATATGGTATTTGTTATTGTTAATTTCTCTAACAATGTGGTCAAGCAATACTCTTGCAAAGAGAGTTTTGGCTTCCCCTGTTGGACCTGTAATTAAGACTTTACCACCAACAGCTAATTTATCCATAACAAGTTTTTTTCCAATTTCGTTACCACGAACAGTAACATCTTTAGAAACTCTATCACGGAACTCTGGATTCATTAATATTGAACGAACGGAATAACCGGAATAACCATCCTTCATTATATTTTCAATTGAAATTGTCATTGTATATTCCTCTTATTTTATTGATTATTTTCTTCTTCTGAAGGAAATTGAACTTTAATAGGTTGTATTTTTTCTAATAATTTTTCTTTTTCTGCCCAAGGTTTTATGTAACCCATATGGATTACTTTTTTCATCCATTTTAGAGATTCAATTAATGAATCCACGTCTGGAACCTCAAAAAGGTTCCACATACGATCTGTTAAACGTATGAGAGACATATTTTCTATTAATTCTCCTCTAGTCAATGCTCCTTGTAAATCAGTATTGTAAGCACAGACAGCTATAGGAAGGTCTTCTACTTCATCATCCCAAATAATTTTTTCCCAGAAATAATTACGCTCATGTTTAATCATTTCTTCTTTCGTTGCATCAATAAGATAGAGAATGCCTTCAAAGGGGATAAATTGTTTAGGTGTGAATTTTAGTTTTTCAGTATATGGAAGCTCATTCAAACAGCTATCAATGATAAATTCATTTAATGAAGTATTAGAACGCATTAGCAAAACACGGTTGCGTGTGGCGGGAAGACTGTTTCCCATAACCAATACCGATATTTCAGGATAACCAAGCTTTCTGCGAATAGTGTGAAATGTTCGTTGGATGAAGTTAGTCATTGAGCTTCGCTAAAGAATTTGGAATGTAAATCTTTAAATGTTTTATGAATCTGAAGGAAAAAGTTTTTGATGTTAATTTCTCTTCTTATCAAGATGAAAACAGATATCCTAAATATTGTTGTAGCAGGAATCAGATGGGGAGAGAAGTGGTTATTAATTAATCGTAGTAAAGGAGATTATCAAAAGAAGTGGGCTTTAGTTGGTGGGAAATTAGAGAAGAATGAAGAACTAAAAGAGGCCATCTTGAGAGAAATTTCTGAAGAAACAGGATTAAAAGTTAAGTGGGAAGGCATTAAGGGAACGCTGAATGAAAGATTGATAGAAGTAGAAAAAGAAAACAATATTAGACATTTCATAATCATTGTATGTCAAGTGAGTACAGAAGAAGGGAAGTTATCTCCAACAGATGAGGGAGAGTTGAAATGGTTTACTTCTAAGGACATTAACTCAATGCAGGATCAGATTATTCCTTCTGACTATTATATGATATCAGAACTCTTACTTAAAGAAAAGAAAACCAAAGCAATTGAGATAGAGATGGTACAGAATAAGGAAGAACTAAAAATAACTAAAATTTTTGAATATTAAAACTCTAGATTAGCATAGTATTTCTTTCAGTTTTTCTAAACTAATTTTCGCACCACTAATAATTAAAACTACATTTTTTCCTTCAAATTTACTCTTGTTTTTGAGGAAGGAAGAAACAGTTAAAGCAGCGGCTCCTTCTATTAACATATTATGGTGCTGAAGCATCATTCTGATTGATTCTTTGATCTCGGATTCTGAAACAAGGATAAAATCATCTACATACTTCTGACAAAAACTAAAAGTGATTGAATTCTCTTCAATCCCTCCAGCTGTGCCATCAGATATTGTGTCTAAAGAGTCTATTGTAACAATTTTCCCTTGTTTTATAGATTCAAACATAATGGCAGAATTAACGGGTTGACAGCCTATCACTTCAATCGTCTTGTCAATGGATTTTAAGTAACCTCCAATCCCGGATATCAATCCTCCACCACCAACAGGTACAAGGACAATATCAATATCCGTTAATTGCTCCAGAAGTTCTATTCCAATTGTAGATTGACCAGCGATAATCTCAGAATCATTATAAGGAGAAACAAAAACCACTCCTTGTTCTAGGGATACATTACGTGCATAAGTTTCGGTTTGAACACAATCAGAACCATAAAATTCTAGATTAGCCCCATAGTTTTTGAGAGAAGTAATTTTGGCTT
>JAUWPI010000059.1 GCA_030611665.1 Candidatus Heimdallarchaeota archaeon
CGACCGACCCCAGGCAACTCCAACAACCCCTCAATCTCCGAAGGTATTCTTCTCCCCCCAAGAATTGACAGATCAATGTCAAGAAATAAGTTTTTCTGTTAATTGGAAGAGATTAACAGAAGGAACTTGTATTCTTTCAGCTGAGAAGCAATCAAATTAACATAAATAGATATAGTGAAATAGCTACTGATAATGGAACTGTTGTATTATCTAACCCAAGATAAGTTAAAGCTTCAGCTCCAGTCCCAATTAGTGCTATGACAAATACCTTCCATATATTGGAGATGATCATTAGATCATAAACTGCAAAAGAAATAGCAATACTAAGTGCTATACCAATAAAAACTGCAATTGATCCTTCAAGACTTTTTTCTACAAATACTCTATACTTAATTTTACCCAAAGGTTTCCCTATCATCTCTCCTGCTCCATCTCCTATGGCAACTGCAAAATAAGCAGCCATGATGATGTATTCCATTTCACGAAAAACGAAAAGTACGATGAACATTGTTACAATAAATAGAGCAACGCTTATGGTGAAGAACAATGGTTTTTCCCCTTCCCTTAGATTTCCCTCATAGACTCTCGTAATCATTTTTATTTGAGGAATAAAAGAAGTAATTATAACTACAGCTAATAGTAGGACGAATGTAATAACAAAATCAAAAAGGTTTGTCATCCAGATGGGGAGAAGTGCTAAGGTTACACTCAAGGAAACGTGACCACTTTTTCTTGTAAGCCATTCTGGTAATTTTAGTCGTTTTAGTACGAAGGGCAACCAAAATTCGAGATAAAAAATAGGGACAAAAACGCTAACAAATATCCAATTCACCTGAGTAGGGTCAAATATCATAGTGCGCCAACAACACTCAATTAAAATCATTTAGTTATAAAATATTGGTTACAATGGTAGTTCGAATAGCAAGTAAATCAATATAGCAATTGATGCTGGTAATGTAACATTGTCTAAGAATTTATAATTACATGCTTCTACAAATGTACCTATCAGTGCAATTACGATTATCTTCCACCATATGTCTATTGCTATCATATTATTAACAGCTAAGGCTACAAAAATACTAACTGCTGTTCCTAAAAACACCGCGATAGAACCTTCTAAAGAGCGCTCTTCGAAAATACGATATCTTATTTTTCCATATGGTCTTCCTATCATTTCGCCAAGACCATCACCCAAGCTTACTGATAGGAAAGCGGCAGTAAACACATAAGGTTTGTCTAAGAAAAGTACATAGACTATCAAGACAGTTATGCTTGTTAAAGTAGAATTAATAACCATCTGCATATTATTATCCCCTTCTCTTGTGCATTTTTCAATAATCTTAGGAATAAATTGGATTTGAGGTATTAAAGAGAGTACAAGAAGCAAAACCAGTGTTATGCTTAAAGTGATAATTAAATCAAATAGATTGTCTATGAAATAAGGAAAGAAAGCTAGAACTGCGTGCAATATCATATGACTTAGTTTTCTAACTTGCCATGTTTTATAGTTAAGATAAGCAAGTAGATAGACCGAACCCAAAGTAAGAAAAACGACGATGAGTGACACAACTACAAATACCCAATTAAGTTGTGTTGGATCAAAAATCATTTTTTTCACACTTAGCTGTTTTTAGGTTTACATATTAATTCTATTAATTTCATGTCAAAGAAACTATGAGTGTGAACTGGTTTGATGATCCAAGCTGTGTCAGCACCTCTCCCAGTTCCTCCAACTGCAATAACATTATCCATAGAGATTGCTCCTGCGTCAGCAGCCATTGCTACAATCTCTGCGCATACTTTTGTTCCTTGTCCAAATATTTTGAGCGTTTGAGCCATGATTTCAACAGTCATCCAAGTACCTAGTTTCTTTCTTATTGCTCGATCAATACCAGCAAGAGCATGAGTAGATGTTACAACTTTGATACCTTTAGCTTCAATCTCCTTGATAATACTCTTTTCAATCTCCATTCCTCCAGGTTCCTTAAAACCCGCTTGATGTGTTACAATAACAATCTTACAATTTTTTAGGGAAGCAACAGCTTTTAGAGCTGTATCTCCTTCAGTTGTTGCAACTATGACTTGTGAGATTTTTTGTTCATCAACTTTCTTTTGCACTAAATTGAGTACTTCTTCCGTGTAATCACCAGGTTTCTCAAAATGAACAGACATGATTTACAGTATCAATTAATTGCCTTATAATTATTTACTAATGTCCTTTCCTTTGAATCTCTAGCTATGTTGTTTCTAGATACACTTCGAATGGTAATCGATGCCAGACTCTGTCTTAATATCGAGCAAAAGTTTATAGATGACTTTGAGGGCATACTTAGTGATGAGTGTTACATTCGAGCTTGATCAAGAAAAACTTAAATCAGCTCTTATTAGTTCGAGAAAGATAATGCTCAATAAAGGACAAATTGAAATTCTAGAAAAACTTCAAGACTGCATACATACAGCAATGCCAAATCTCAGTGAATCTGTAATAGAAGCATTAATGAAAGTAGCTTGTAGAGATTGGGAGAAAGAATATGTTCGACCTATCAATGATTTCAGATTTATTCATGTTGATGAAAGAATGGCTGCATTTTATCAAATATTCATGTTCTTCATCCGTAGAATCAACGATTTGTTAATTACTTCATTAGATGCTCCAACTGTTGTTTTCTTAAGAAATGCTAGTCTAATTTTCTTTAAAGACTTCCTTGAAGCTGAAGGTTATGTAGTAAATTACGAGATAAGCTGACATAAAACAACGGAATATGTTCCTATATCATAGAATTTTCGCTCTTAATTAGGATTAATTTTCAATAACTCATATATACTAGTCATTAGTTTTTAAGCATCATAGGTGTTTTTATGAATAGAAAGCTTACCATTATCACTTTTGGTTGTTTACTAGCATTTATCTCACTCACACTACTTTCATCACAGACTCTAGCTCAAGACAGTTTTGATGTACTAGTTGTTGGAGAGGATATACCTGATTATTTAATGGACAGAATAACCTTAGATCCTTCATTTATTATTAGTGTAAGAAGTTCAATTGGGAGTAGTCCAATTGATAGTTTTGATAATATTATAATTCTCGATTATGCTCCATCTTTGGCTGAGATAAGTTTACTTGAAACTTATTCGGGTGGTATTGTGATTTTTGTCTATGAAAATCTAGCATCAAATAGCACTTTGCTAACTACTTTGGATTTAGCATCTACAACTACGAATAATGTCTTACAAAACGTGTCTTTACCTGTACCAGTGGAACCTGTAATTGAACACCCTATATTGGACAATATTCAATGGAATTCAGTTCCTACTATTACAAATTACACTGACATACAGTTGACTGGGACTATTTTATTAGAGACTTCAGCTGCTAGTGATCATCCAGACATTACTCTAGCAAGTACTAGTGATGACAATAAACTTATTGCGTTTAACTTCTTTCCAAATAGAGCGTTTAACAGCGAATTGGTAGATTGGCCTTATTTCAATTATATGCTTTATCTCACTATAATGTCTACTGTTGACGAACCGGTTTTATCATATGCAAAATGGGATTATTCCCCAGTTCCTCACACTCTTGATACTATATTGTTAGGTATTTCAGTTCTGCTTACGGCTCTTATAACAACAGTAGGCTTCATCTATGCTAGAAAATATTCAAAGAAAAATCCTGTCAAAGATCAAGATTTGAAGGAAATCAGTAAGGAAGCTGAAAAAGAAAATCAATGGGAAGAAGTTGGAATGCATAGACAATTGGGAGGTTTTCTCATCCAACTATTTATTGGGCTCTTAGTCATTTTACCAAATGTTGTCATGTCTGCTCTTGTATTTCCACTTATAATTTTACCAAGTCCTCAAGCTGCTGGTTTTTATGATTATACAATAAAATTCTTTGAAGCTCTTTGGTTATTCTTTGACTTGGGAACGTCAGTAGTTTTAGTAAAATTCTTCAGTGCACATAGAGTAAAGAAACCTCAAAAAGCTATAAAATATGTTCAACTATTTGTTTGGTATCAAATGTTATCAGGAATAACACAATTGTTCCTAATTTCGTTTATTGGTTCAATGGTGTTTCCACATACATTTCTAGCTCACATGTCATGGATTTTCGTTACTCACGCATTCTTCCAATGGCCAGCTTTCTTCTTGGTGTTTATGTATCTGTTCCAAGCTATGAATAGAATTGATCTTCAACAGATACTTAATCTGCTGCTTTATGCAGTTTTCAATATCTCAATTCAGTATCTTGTGATAGTACTCTTCAGATTTACGTTGGGTAAGAATCCTGTTTTTGGAGATGGATTAGCTGGAGCTATAGGTTATAGCGTTGGTTTTTATGTTATTCAAATCTGTTCTTTTCTGGTTGGTTTATTATTTTTCAAAAGACTTGGATTCTCTTTGAAAACCATCTTTCGAATAGATTTCACGTGGGCAGATATAAAGGAAGCACTCAAGTTTGGTATTAAATGGATGGGTGGGAAGATATTACCACCTCTTGGATGGTTCGTACAACTATATCTTCTTTCATTGTTCTTACCTAATTATACTCAGCAACAAGGTTACTTCTCTTTGGCATGGAATTTTGCGACGATAGTAATGTTAGTAGCACTTTTCGCAGAATCTCTACTACCAGCAATATCTGAATCATATCATGCAAAGAAAAAGGCACTCACAAGATATTACACAATGAGCTCAATAAAATGGAGTTCATATTTCGATTGGTTCTTAGTAGCAGCTCTGATTCCTATCGGTTGGCGATTCATTATCGGTGGAGCTGGTGAACAATGGGCTGCAGCTGCACCCTTGATTGTCTGGTTCCTCTTCTTCCATGCAATAGGCTATTTCTCATGGCTAGGAGATTGGATGTTTGCGGGTTCAGACCGTCCTGGTTGGGCAGCTATAAGTTGGATAATTGAACAGGTGATCAGAATTGGACTATTATTCGTTTTCATACCTCTTTATGAATGGTTCAGTATAACGTTTGGTTCTCCAATGATTGCTATAATGTTCGCTTATTTCCCTGCCTTGATCATTAAGAATATCTTCATGTGGTGGGGCATAAGACGTGATGACTACTTCAAATTTAAGTGGAAAGATTTAGCTTGGCAAGGCTTTGTTGCTCCTCTAGGTGCAGCCGTGGTAATTTGGGGTGTATTGGAAGGATTATTTACATTAATTTGGCAAGGAGAAATCATAACCTCTGTAGTTATTCTTATAATTGGTACTCTTTTTGGTATGTACATTTTTGCATTCTTTGCTAGTTTGTTTGGCGCTTTTGATGATAATACATTAGCAGAGTTTAAACGCGCGACAGAGATGGCTAAAGGATTGAAATTCATGGCAAAACCTCTCTACCTTGTATCAAAATGGGCTGCAAAAATATCTCCGCTACATAATAAATTCCCCATTACTATTTTTGATGAGGCTCAAGCTGAAGCCCAGCAGCTTACAGAAGAGAAAACAAAATTAAACATATAGTTTTCTCTTTTCTTTTTATTTTCTTGTTTTTAATGCAGACTGTATAGTTCGTTTCACCCATTCTTCCACTTCAGAATCTTTAAGCAGTTCTTCACAATGCTTCCAATGTTCTCCTGCAATCAAACCCATCAAGGATATTTTTTTGAATTTTCTTGGTTTATTAGATGTGGATGTAAACATGAAAAGAAGTTTAGCAGCTTTTTTCTTAAGCCTAGTTAACTCCATTGAACTATCGAGTGGGATTTCATCATCTTGAAGTGTTATTGCAACATCATAACTAGAGGTGTTGATGGTAGCAAATTTTGTTAAAGCTAAGAGTGAATAGTTTCTTATCCAATCAATTCTTGAAGATGTAAAGGCATGATTGTATAGCGATGTCAGACAGACATCCTTGATTAGAGTCTTAAGAGCAGATCTTCTTTTGTTGTCTCCAACAGAGGGTGTTGAAATGATTTTGTCAAATTTACTACAATCCATTAACTTACAATATTCTTTCTTTCAAATAAACTTTAGCAAACTGTTATGTAAGAAAATTTTTAACTCATATACTCAGAAAAGTTTCCATGGACTCCGTTACTCATGGAAGTATATCTGTACTAATTGGGTTTATATTCATTCAGTTTTACGATGTCCCACTTTGGCTGCTTCTAATTGTAATGTTTGTTTTCGGAGTTCTGGTAGACTATGATCATGTTTTCTATTACAAGAGGAAGCACCCCGAAATTAAACTATGGAACATTTCTCAACTGATAAAACTCTATTTTAAAACAGTGGATGAAAGAGATGAGTTCATTTATCATACCTGGTTGCATGAACCATTTGGTGTTCTAGTAGTTTGTGGCTTAAGCTCACTTATCTTTTTGGCAGCCAAAATTCCTGAATTAGCTATTTTGGCAAGTAGTTGTTATGTTGCACATTATCTTGTCGACTTAATATCAGGAAAGATGAAACCTTTAGCTCCTTTCTCAAATAAAGTTACAGTTGATCTCAAAATTCTACCAGCAAATGCTTTCACCATTACTGGGATTGCTTTAGGTACATTTCTTATAGCACTTATTATCTTTATTTCATTTAAATCATAACAGAACCAACTCCTAGATAGATTTTTAATTTCTTAATAGACTGTACACCTAATGTCTAATGAGTTAATAGGAAAAGTACCCTTTTGGATGGTTAAGTTCGCTTTGAACAATGTCATCAGAAAGAAAATGATGCAATATAATGAAGTAGTGTTACCAAAAGACGAGTCTAAATGGAAAAAAATGGGAAAACTTTCTTCAAGTAAAGTTCGCAAATTTGATTTTCAATCCTCGTTAAAAGACGGTGAACTTCTAATAAAATCTATTGCCAATGGTGTTTTGAACGTTAGAATCTCTAAACATCTTTCCGATATCCCGCAAACCGATGCAGTAATTCAAGACAGTAAATCAGCACCAGTATTGGTTATAAAGAAAGAGGAAGAGAAAATAATCATTACTCAAGAATCTGGTCCAACAGTGTTCATTGTTGCTACGATAGACAAAGAAGCTAGTCAGATTACTTTTGAAGATGGGTTTGGATTCCAAATTAGCACAGAAGAATTTCCTAGTTATCATGAAGAAGATTGGTACAAACTCGAAAAATTACCTGGCGTAGCTTGCGAAAATTATTATGGGTTTGGTGAGAAAGGGGGCCCTTTAAACAAAAAAGGTGAAACTATCTCATTTTGGAATACAGATTCATTTTCATATAGTAACAATGATTCAAAATTATATCAATCTCAGCCTATCCAAATCGTTGTTCGATCAAACGGTTTCTGTTATGCGGTTGTTTATGATAACCCTAATAGAAGCCAAATTATAATAGGCGATGATGATGATTGTTCAACAAAATATTATGTTAATGGTGGTGGTATAAACTACTACATCATTGTTGGACCTACGGTATACAAGGTTTTTAGAAAACTTGCTGATTTGCTTGGTAGAGCTCCTCTCCCACCTATTTCAGCTCTCGGGCATCACCAAAGTCGGTGGTCTTACTATCCTGAATCAGAAGTAAGAGCTTTAGCTTCTGAATTCAGAAACAGGAAAATACCTTGTGATTATATTCACTTAGACATTGATTATATGGATGAATATAGAATATTTACATGGGATAAGGAACATTTCCCAAATCCAAAGAAATTGTCAGCTGATCTTTTTGAACAGGGTTTTCGTTTAATGGCAATGACTGATCCAGGAGTCAAAGTAGACCCTAATTATAAGGTTTACAAGGAAGGTATCAAAGGAGAACACTTTTGTTTAAATCCAGACAATTCTGTTTATATTGGATCTGTTTGGCCTGGTGATTGCCATTTTCCTGACTTTACACAAGCAAAAACACGTGAATGGTTTGGTAGTCACTTTAAGGCATTAACAAAAGCAGGCATTAGGGGTTTTTGGATTGACATGAATGATCCGTCGGTATTTAATGATAAAGGAACAATAGATGATGATGTTGTCCATCCCGGAGAAGGAGAACCTCGTTTGCACAAAGAAGTACATAATGAATATGCACATTTAATGGCTAAAGCATCTTATGAGGGATTACAAAAACTTCTACCAAATGATAGGATTTACATCAATTCAAGGTCAGCATATCTAGGGACACATAGATATGCTGGAACATGGACAGGTGATAATATTGCCAATTGGGGGCACTTACAATTATCTATACCCATGATGCTAAATATGGCTGCCTCTGGACAAGTAATGATTGGTCCTGATATTGGAGGTTTTGCTGGAAAACCCGGTGCTGAACTTCTTATCCGCTGGTATCAAGCTGGGTGTTTATACCCATATTTCAGAAACCACACAATTAACAAAAGGTGCTCTCAAGAACCATGGGTTTATGGAAAGAAAACAGAGAAGATTATTAGAAAGACTATCCAATTTAGATATTCTCTGATGGTTTATATCTATAACAGTATAAGACAAGCCTGTTTGACTGGTGTTCCAGCATTTCGACCATTGTGGGTAGATTACTCAAAGGATCCTATGGTACATATGGCTGAATGGTCAGAAACTGAATATTTGTTCGGAGATAATTTGCTTTTAGCTCCTATTCTTAAGAAAATTAGAAGAAAAAGGGAAGTTTATCTTCCTCATGGTAAGTGGTATAGTTTCTGTGGAGAGATTGTTCTTGATGGTGGAAAAGTACATGAAATTGATGTACCTTTGGATATGATACCTCTGTTTGTTAAGGAAGGTTCGATCATACCCTACATCAATGAACCTATTCAGCATACGGGTGAGATTTACAAATCGAAAATTTCTCTTAGAGTGTATCCAAAAGATTCAGAAGTTGAAGGAGAGATCTATCTAGATGATGGAGATTCGCTTGAATTTAATAACGGTGATTATGAAATCGTCAAAATTCAAGGTGAGAAAAAGACTGGAGATACATGGTATTTCGAAATTAATAGAGAAGGGAAAAAGAAGAAATACATTGAAATTGGAGATATAGATATAATGGGTGAAGAAAAATCAAATTATTTGGTGTTTGAGAAATAAATCTCTAATCCAAATATTTTCTTGCTGTTCCCCAATTAATTTTCTTAAAAGATTCTGCATATTTTACATAAGCCATTCTACCTGTCATCAACATGCCTGCTAGCTTATATGCTCTTACTGGCCATTCACCATATGCTTCTTCATAAACGTTGAAAAACTCCATAATTCTACCATGCTGTTCAGTTACATCAACATAAACACAATTTTGAAAATTGGGGTCATCACCAATATTTGGTGTATAGAAACTTATAGGTTTTCGATGAGGTTCTAAAGTACTACCATCTTCTTTGTATCTAGCATAAGAAATAACATCAAGAACTATGTCGTGAGTGTAACGATGATCTGGGTGACCAGTTCCTGTTGTTTTCGATTTACCCCATGTTATTATAATATCTGGTTTAAGTTGTTTGAGTATTCTTGCGACCTTCTTAGCATTTTCAACTGAAGGAAAAACTCCTGAATCTGGAATATCCATTAGCCTATATTGTGCTCCTATGATCTTTTCGATTTGGTTAACATGTCCTTGTCTGATTAGTTTTATTTCATCATGTGTCCCCTTCAAAGAAGAGGCGTTCTCACCATGAGTCAGCATTACAACATAGACATTATCACCACGGTCGCTATGGTTCATCAATGTACCAACAGCTCCAGCTTCATCATCTGGGTGAGCAAAAACAGCTACCACATTAAGTGGTATATAATTGTCATTCATAACTTACAACCACATTCTGTTATTAAAAAAATCACTGTTATACAAAAAAGAAGGATTCCTCAGAATCCATAGAGTTCAGCTTATTTTTTTTACAAAAATCAATGAGGTATTGAGGATTAGGAGATTTTCCAGCAAAAATTTTTACAAGATTAGGAGCGTCGTAGAGATTACTTTCTCTTGGTCTTAACGTAGATTTTCTTGTCACATCCTAATTGTAAAAATATAAATAATACCAAATCTTCTCTAGTAATCATGAGCTTTTCATGTTTAAAAACAAAAATTTTAATTATTTCCTTATTACTCACCTCCATTCCTTTAACCTTAGTCGCAGGGGATAATCCGGATGTTCCTCAACCGGATATTTCGTTAGATGCTACTAACAAAGATTGGACAGTTTTAATCTATATGTGTGGTGATAATAATTTGGAATATTTTGCCATGGATGACTTAAATGAACTTGAAGCAGCTGGAGGTACAACTGCAGATGTTAATGTTGTAGTCATGGTTGATCAAGCTACGGAAGACTTTTCTGAACCTGCGTACGTAAGTGCTTGGACAGAATCTCGGTATTATGTAATTGAAGGAGACTCATTAATTAGCACATTTACTTCTCCTCTGAATACTTCTTTAGGAGAACAAAATATGGGAGATGGAGCTACACTTGAAGCATTTGTAGATTGGGGATTAACCAATTTTCCTGCTAACAATACTGCTTTAATCCTTTGGGATCATGGTAATGGTTTAGATGGAGTTTGTTGGGATGATGATGATAATGATTTTCTAACAATCGATGAAGTTGATGATGCCTTAGAAGGTTATTACTTCGATTTGTTTGCTTTTGATGCTTGTATTATGGGTCACATAGAGATATTATATGAGCTCCAAGATAATTGTGAGATATTGGTCTCTAGTCTATATAATATACCTGGAGATGGTTATCCTTATGATATTATTCTTGCAGATTTGATTGCCGACCCAACTCAAACAGCAAGTGAATGGGCTGCTACAATTGTCTATGAATATGCAAATTATTACACATTGCATTCTTCTGCTGACGTTACTCTATCAGCTTATAATACAACAGCATTAGTAGGGATTGATATGCTTGTCAATGATCTTTCACAAGCTTTGATTGCTGCGTTGCCTACTTACTATAGCACTATTTACAACGCGATAAATATGGCAGATAGCTATACTCCGGAATTTGTTTGTGAATTCTATCAATTTATTGAAGAAGTGCAGAGTATATCCGCTTTTGGTGTTGATACAGCTGCAATCAATCTCTTAAACATGCTAGATGATGCGTTAATTGTAACAGATTCAAGTATGCTTATTACCCCCTATGGACTGTGGGTTTTCCTACCTAGCTTACCTTATAATTACATTAATGATTTCTATGTTTACTCCAATCAAAGTGTAGTCAACAGTTATTACAACAATTATTATGATTTTGAATTTGTTGCTAATACAGACTGGGATAACTTTGTTTATGAATGGAGAGATATGGTAGATACTCTTATCCCCTCAGTCTCTGTAGGATCTCCATATTCTGGGACTCTCACCGATGGTTATTATAAATACATACAAGCTGATTTATCAGATCCTGGAGCTGGTATCGCATATAAGGTTACTCTAAATATGGATTCATTTGTTGATTTCGATTTATATGCATACAATGAAGAAGCCTATCTAGGTATGTCAAACAGTGTCTCGACTTCAAGTACAAACATAGATGATAATCCAGAAGTGCTGATTCTCCCTATTTCAGGTGTAACTACTGTGTTCTTTATGGTATATGCTTACTCGGGTTCTGGTTCTTTCACTTTGACCATGGAAACAATTGATTATGATGATGATGAATATGAAGAAAATGACAATCTAAATTCTGCCGTTTACTTAGATCTCAACAATGAGTATGATTTGATTGCATACGATGATGATTTCTTCGAAATAGAATTATCCTCTGGTCAAAACGTTGAGATAATACTAGATTTCAATCCTTCTACAGTAGATTTAGATCTCTACTTGGTCAATGATCAAGGAGAAATCGTTGATTATAGTGAAAGTTATACCACTGATGAATACATTGATTATACCGCAACATACACTGGATCCTACTTCATCTGTGTCAGTTACTTCGAAGGTGAATTAGGTTCAAGTTATATTCTTGGTATTTGGTCAGAAATCGGTCCTGATGTTTCAAGTATAAACCATGTTCCTTACAATCCAGATCCTGGAGAGAATATTCAAGTTACATGTATCGTTACAGGTCCTTATACTATCACTTCTGTCATTCTTTCTTATTCATATGATAGCGGATCAACCTGGATAAATGTTACAATGTCTGTTAGTGGTAGTGAGTATTCTGGAACAATACCCGGAGATGAAAATGCAGATGATATACGTTACAAAATTTATGCCTTAGATTCAGAAGACAATTCTATAGTTACTACTGTAAAAATAGTGGAGTTTGATTCTGCATCATTCATAGTATTTCCATGGTTTATGATACCTGTACTACTTGTGGGTTTAGCTTTTATCAATAAGCGTTTCCTTAGAAAACTCAGAAATAAGAACTAATTTTCTTTTTCTTCTCTTTTTTCATTTTCATTGCAATTATATAGTACTAATTTATTTTCATTATCAGATGACTAGGCTAAAGATATTGGGCATAGATTCAGAGAAATGTATCAAATGTGAAAAGTGTATTACTTCTTGTTCCGTTAGACTTTTCTCTGTTCAGAGAGATGGCATGGAAAAGAAAATAGTTTATGATGATCCCTATCACTTTTGTTTTAGGTGCGGACATTGTATCGCTATCTGCCCCACAGAAGCAATTTCTTATGAAGGGGAGGATAAAACTTATGCTTTTGAAGAGATTAGCCATCCTGAATCTCTAATCTCTTATGAAGACTTGATGAAGTATATAAGAGCTAGAAAATCAATAAGGGTCTATAAAGATAAACCTGTTCCTGAAGAGGATATAAACCGTGTTTTAGAAGCTATGAGATACTCCCCTAGTGCTAGTAATAGACAAAGTAGGCAATATATAGTCATCACAAATAAAGAAAAAATCGCTTGGTTGTCTTCAAGGGTTTCAAGTTTGCTGGCTAAAACCAAAAAACTTTTGCCTTTGCGTCATCTTATTGCTCCTTTCTTAAGTCCCACCTTACGTAGAAGAATTAAGAGCCCAAGAACTAAACGGAGTTTAGAAATGTTCTTTGAAAGAACAGAAAAAGGTGATGACATGATATTCTTCAAAGCTCCAGTTGTTATCATATTATATGCTCCTTCTTACTCAAAAATGACAGGTGTTGATGCTGGAATCGCCATCACTCATGGTATATTTGCAGCACAATCTCTTGGTTTAGGAACATGTTGGATAGGTTTTGCACATGAGTATCTCTGGAGAAGTAAGAAAACAAGAAAAGTTTTAGGAATTCCAAAAAACCGTAATGTTCATGGTGTTTTCATAATGGGTTACCCAGATATAACCTTCGAACGAGCGGCACCTAGACGCAAATTAAAAGTAAGTTGGAAAGAGTAGAAAAAATATCTCTTTTAACAGGGATTTGAACACTGATATTATCCAAATCGAGTCTAGCTTGGTATGAAGGTCCTGAAATTGGGTGGTGTGAATTTCATTTACCAACAACAAATTCCCGTTTGGGGTTGAATGCTTCTGGAAAAGATAAGGAGTTTGGGGAAAATAATGGCGTTCTATCTTTGGAAGTTGAGAATTTAGAAGAAACAAAAGAATACTTGGATTCAAAGGGAATCACAACATCAGATATTTTTGATAATCCCAACTTTGTTTCGTTTTTCAATCTCGAAGATTCAGAAGGAAATAAGATTCAAATTGTAGCTGATCCACGAATACGTAATTAATTCTCTCACTCTCTTAGAATTAATCTAGACTAAAATAGCGTACCATTTTCTTTAAAATGCTTCTGTGAAGCTTGAAAAGCCTTGAAACGCAAGAACTGTCCCGACAAAAAGCGAATTACTGGCGTATTATTCACGTAAGATTCCGTGCTTGTTTTTTCACAGTTTTGGAGAAACTTTATTATTATTCATTACATTTGTTATTTGAACAAAATGACATTTTCAATAGTAGCTTATGATCCTGAAAAGAAAGAATGGGGAGTAGCTGTCCAATCAAAATTCATTGCTGTAGGTAGTATTGTACCATTCGCTAAATCTGGTGTTGGTGCAATTGCAACTCAAGCTTGGACCAACACAAGTTATGGTCCAAAAGGTCTTGCTTTACTGGAGCAAGGATTGACTGCAGAAGACGTAATTTCCATGCTGACAAAGAAGGATGAAAAGAGAGAAGATAGACAAGTGGGTATAGTTGATTCTTTTGGTAATGCTGCATCATTTACTGGATCAAGATGTTTTGATTGGGCTGGACATATCGTAGGAGAAAATTACTCTTGTCAAGGAAACATCTTAGTTTCTGAGGATACTGTTTTAGCAATGTCACAAGCTTACCGTGAAACTAAAGGTGATCTAGTTCTCAAACTACTTGCAGTTCTAGAAGAAGGTCAAGAAGCTGGTGGAGATAGCAGAGGTAAACAATCAGCTGCAATACTTATTGTGAAAGAAGAAGGAGCTTATGATGGTGGAACTGACAGATACGTTAATGTAAGAGTTGATGATCATGAACACCCCATTAAGGAACTTAGAAGAATCTTTGAACTGTATGATTTATCATTGCTTAAGCGAGATGAATCTGATGATAAGGTAAAAATGGAAGGAGACGTCATGAAAGCGATAAAGGAAGTTCTCAAAGCAGACGGTTTCTATGAGAAAGACATTGACAATAAATACGATGCTTACACCAAAGAAGCTTTGCAAAAATGGATGCACACTAATAACTTTGAAGTTAAAGAAAGGGAAGATAACTATATGTGGGGAGCAGTTTATCGTCATATCGAAATGAGAAAAGAAGAACTCTGAATATTAGGGTTTATTTAGTTAAAACTGAAAGTGATTAATATGACTTATAGAACACCAATTCAAGTTCTTGTTTATCCCTTCAAGCAATCAGAAGAGAAGATAGAATTTCTCTTGTTAAAAAGAACAGAAGAGCGTGGGGGATTCTGGCAAGGTGTAACGGGGCATACAGAAAGAAGTGAGAAAATAGTTGATGGTGCAAAACGTGAATTGCTCGAAGAAACAAGTTTCATCCCAAAATTCATTTTTCAGACTGAACATTCATACACAATAGTGATTGCAGAAGAAATGAAAGATCAATACCCACCTGACATTACTGAGTTAACAGAATATGTTTTTCTCGCCAGAATTGACCAAGAAGATGATCCAACCTTAGACTCTTTCGAGCATGTTGAGTGGAGATGGTGCTCTTATGAAGAAGCATTAGAACTCTTAAAGTGGGAAGAGAACAAAGAAGCACTTGTATATTGTTATAATCTGCTAAAAGAAGAATAAATTTTTAAAAAAAAAGAAACGGAAGTTAAAATATCTAATCTTCACTTTTTTTGAAAGATTTTACTATCTGTATAGTTCTGAAACTCGAGTAGATTGTAGCTAAAAGTAGTGATACAGAACTAAATATTACACTGATAAGGGGACTTGGTAATAAGAAGAAAAACAGTAATGAGATTACTATACTAGTTCCTAAAAAACCAGCTAATAATCCTAATGAAGGGATCATCCATCCTTTGAAAACATATATCTCTGTTAGTATGCCAATTTTCAGACTACGTAAGTTTTCATACTCTTCAGGTAGATTATATTTGTTATTTTCTTTCCTTTCAAGTAATTTGATTTGTTCAAGTCTCTGGAGATGATGTTGTGCGTGACTTGCAGTTTTCAAGCCAAGATCTCTTTGTGTTTCCTTACCTCTTTCAGTATTATTAATTGATGTAAAAAGACCTCTTCCAATCTGGTCAACTTCAGAAGTTGATAAAATGAAATCTATGGTCATCATCTTAGTAAACTTTCAGAAAATGGATTTATCACTACTGACAAAATGCTTCTTTCAGCACGTCCAACAAGTATCATCCACATAACTGAAAAAGGAAAAGAGCGTTTTGGTTTATATTTAGCTCAGTTTAAAGACATATTAGACGATATTGAACTTTAGGATAATATGATTATCTGCTAGTTATAGAACTAGAGAATATTTGTCAAAAATGGTTCTATGAAATTGTCAAGAAACATCATGAAGACAAAACCTGCTACTAAACCATATGTAGCCATTCTAGAATAACCTTTGTCAGCTCGATGGGTTTCAGGTATTATTTCGTCAGCAACGACAAAGATCATTGCTCCAGCTGCGAAAGCCATTCCAAATCCTAAAAAGAATTTTGCAACTCCAACAGCTGCAACACCAACAAAAGCCCCAAGCGGTTCTACTAATCCTGTTAAAGTTGCAATAAGGAAAGCTTTTCGTTTGGTGTAGCCTTCTTTCAATAAAGGCATTGCAACAGCTGTTCCTTCTGGTATATTCTGCAAACCAATAGCTATTGCAACAATTAAACCTGTTACAATATTTTCTCCACCTTGCCCAAAACTTACACCCACTGCCAAACCTTCTGGAAAATTGTGTATAGTTATAGCAATAACAAATAGCCATGTTGCAGCTAATCTTTTTGAAACCTTACCTTCAGGACCTTTGACAAAATGCTTATGTGGGGCCC
>JAUWPI010000057.1 GCA_030611665.1 Candidatus Heimdallarchaeota archaeon
TTATTTTTTCAACAGCTTTCAAATCATTATAAGGCACAATGAAAACATCTTTGAGAATTGTTTCAGGAACACCTTTTTCCACGGTTTTTATTGGTATACTTTCTGCAGTAAGATTGGGTGTAATATTTACTTCAACGTAATTATGAGAACCGTGATATCCTCCTTCGGTTTTGATTATTTTGTCTTTTCCAGTATATTCTCGAGCTGCTCTAATGGCAAACATGGTTGCTTCTGTACCTGAGTTGCAAAATCTCATTAATTCAATTGAAGGTGTTCTTTCGCAGATAATTTTCGCGAGTTTATATTGAAGTTCCATTGGTGCAGCGTGTGCTGTTCCTTCACTTGCCTGTTTTTGCAAAGCTCTTACGATTTCAGGATGAGCATGACCATGAATATTAACTGTCATACTATTGAGAACGTCAATATACTCATTGCCGTCAGAATCGTAAAGATAGCAACCTTCTCCTTTAACAACGAAGAAAGGGTAAGGAAAAAAGTGAGCGACATTTCTTGTACCTCCTCCAGGAAGCCACTTCTTCGCTTCTTCAAAATGCTTCTTTGAAGCTGGAGTTTTTGATTCATATTCCTGAACGATATTAGATTTGAGTTTCTCCAAATTTGTCCAGACATCACTTTGATTATTCATTTTAGTAGACATTCTTCATCAGCTCGTATCTCAAATGTACAATTTAACAAAAAGCAGTAAATTAAAGACTTTTCTAAACATCAATTCTAGTTTTCAACACTGGTCTCTACTTTTTTCCTTGTTTCGAAAAATTAAAAATGGTTAGATTCTTATTGCACTTATGATAGATCTGGTTATCAATGACAAAAATTTGGAAGATTCGATTCAAAGAGCACGAGAAAGAAATATAATTATTCCAACTTTTAAACAGCAAAAAGATCCAACCAAAATATCTGCAACTATTATAGAAGAGTTGAAAGAAATAGGTTTATGGGACGTTCATCCTAAAAATCTATTCAGAATTACTTGGAAAAATGAGCCTGTTGAAAAAGGAGGAGGATTTAGTGGTGTTAACTATATTGAGATCCCTTCAGAATTAACTGGTGTTAATGCTCGAATCGTTGCACTTGTTGGAAAGTTTTTCCCTACAGGAGCACACAAAGTTGGAGCTACCTTCGGTTGTCTAGTTCCTAGTTTAATTACAGGACAGTTCAATCCCATACTACATAAAGCAGTATGGCCCAGTACTGGAAATTACTGTCGTGGAGGTGCATATGATTCTACATTACTCTCATGCGAATCTATTGCAATCCTCCCTGAGGAAATGTCAAAAGAGAGATTTGAATGGCTTCAATCCGTTGCTGGAGAGATTATTAAAACTCCAGGTAGTGAGAGTAATGTCAAGGAAATTTTCGACAAAGTTTGGGAATTAAAAAGAACCAGAGAGAACATTTTCGTTTTTAACCAGTTTGAAGAGTTTGGTAATTATCTTTGGCATTATGATGTTACAGGACATGCAATCGATGAAGTGTATAAAACAAATTATAATTCAAAGAACTTTGCAGGTCTTGTTTTAACTTCCGGATCAGCTGGAACTCTAGGTTGTGGAGACTATCTCAAACAGATTCATCCAAATTTGAAGATAGCTGCTGGTGAAGCTTTACAATGCCCTACTATGCTATTGAATGGTTATGGTGCTCACACCATTGAAGGAATTGGTGACAAACATATTCCTTGGATTCATAATGTTAAGAATACAGATATGGTTATAGCGATAGATGATAATGATACCTTCCAGCTTATGCGATTATTCAACGAACCCAGCGGTCATAAGTATCTGAAGGAAATCGGCGTTCACGAAGAACTGATTGATAAGCTCCAACTCCTAGGAATATCAAGCATTGCTAATATGTTAATGGCTATTAAATTTGCCAAATATTATGAATTAACAGAAGATGATGTAGTTTTCACAGTATTTACAGATTCTATGGAACTTTATCAATCAAGATTAATTGAAGCGAAGAACAAACTAGGTGAGTTTTCGCGAGATGATGCAATAAAGGCATATCACACAAAACTAGAAGGACAAAAAATGGATAATATGCTTGAATTGAATTACTTGCAACGTAAAAGAATTCATCATTTGAAGTACTACACTTGGGTAGAACAGCAAGGAAAACATGTTGATGAATTAAATCGACAATGGTATGATCCAAATTACTGGAAACAAATTCAACAACAAACAAATGCAATTGATGAATTAATAGAGGCTTTCAATGAAAAGGTTGGATTAATATAGAATATATTTAATATCGTTATTTTGAACGAAATAAGTATTTACTCAACTTTTTTCTTAAAATATTTTGCGCGTATATAAATGAAATTGCGGATTAGTGTTTGAGGATATATAATGGTAGATGTCATTAGAGAAGAAAATAAGACATTGAAAAAGGATCTAATCTCTTCTCTAATTAATGTACAAGTCAACGTTAAAGAAAAATTCTTGAAGTCTTTAGAAAGGCAAGAAGAGCGTGTTCAACGTTGTATAGATGAAATAAATTCGATTCTGCAAGATCATATCCCCCAAGAATTGCTTATTCAAGCAGTAACACAGTTTGAGAATTTAGAATTATTGCTAATTGTAAATCGGATTAACGAAAACAAACATTTTACGCGTAATCAAATAGCTATTTATTTTCTTGCAATTCTTGATAATCTGCTTGCTTTAATTCATGAGAAACTATCCCAAAATCATTTTGAGGTTATGAAAGATAACATGGAAGGTTTGAGCACAGGAAAATCATTCAGCTATAGTGAAATGAAAAAGAAGCAGATTGAGTTAATTCAAAAAGGATATATCTCAAAAATCAAGAAACTGGCCTATACGCTCAAACTAAAAGATACTTATTGTCAAACAGTTAATCATATGATGTCAGTCTATCCTCAACATAAAGAAAAATTGCAAACTATGGAAATAGAAGGGTATAGCTTAGTTCATTCGAAATCGGTTCCTAAGTTGGATGTAATAAAATCTGCTGCAGTAGTAATAGGTTCACAAATCTCTAACTATTTTACCAAAAAAGAAGAGAAGGAACTCATTTGGAATTATTTGGAAAAAATAACAGAGGAAGGTGAAGAAAAGATTAAACGTAAAGTTAACAAATTTAAGACAAATCTTAGAAATGAAGGTGATTTTGAAATTCCCCAGATATGAAAGGGGGCTGGATATTCTAAATTACAAAATCTTCTTTATCTACATCTCTGGATTTTAATCCAAGTCTTGAAACCTTGAATTCCTTACCTCCGAAGAGTTCTGCGTTTTCTTCTCCACGATAGAGAGCATCAGCAATTCTGCCCACAGCATCTGCTTTCATTATCCCACTACCTGAACCAGATGTAACTACAATCAAACGCTTTATGCCATTGGGTTTGAATACTACAGGATTTTTATCTATTGTATTCATAGCGTAAAAACCAGCCCACTGGTTTGTTAAAGGTTGGTCTTTTAGTATAGGCAAATACTCGGAAAGAATGAGATATTGATCATATTCATAATCTCGAGAATCAGCTTGTGTATCATCCAGTGGATTTTCTTCTTTCTCGAATGTATCTGGATGAGAGATAACGTAAGGGTGACCAACTGTTGAACCTCCACCAATCCAAATACTATTGTTATATTTCACAGGCTTGACATAAATTCCATGGAGAGGGAATATCGTAAATGGAATAGTTTCCTCTTCATTGAAGTGTTTATTATCCAATAAACTTGCCAATCTTGGGGTTTGAACTCTAAATAGAGATTTTTTTAATGGAAGCGAGTGGCTATCGATACCAATTGGTAGAAGCAATTCATTGGCCCAAGGACCAGTTGCTAGGATAAACATTTTTGAGGTAATCTTTTTGCCTTCTTGTGTCTCAATTGATCCAACTTTCTTTTCTTGCCAACCTACAGGTTCTCCTGGAATACCTAGTTCTTCTTCAACTGGTTCTAGAACAAGTTTTTTGATTCTTGTTGAGAAAAGTGTTTCTCCCCCTAGTTTCTTGAATTCGTTTTCATAAAAATCTCTTGTTATTTTATCAGCATCTAGTTCCCCACAATCATAACCAAGAATACCATAATCAATATTCTTCAATCCAAGCAATTCGGTATTTTCATTATCATCAAAGTCTGTAACTAGGTCTGGGATTTTTTGTTTAATATCATCCTTATCTAGAATCTCAATCCGAACATTGTTGTCAAGCATTGCTTCAACAGAGCGTTTGTTCCCTTCAAATTGTACTCTATCCATTAACCAAAGAAGTAATATCTTTTAATGATAGATTCACACCTAGTTCATTTTGTACATATCTGAAGAAATCTCGTGTAGTACTACTAAGGACAAGGTTTACTTCTGAGGAAAAAGTATCTCTATACATTGCAGCTGATTGTGCGGTATTTCCAGCGCCAGCAGAAGCAGCTTTATCTACAACAAGAACTTTCAGATTTGTATCATTTTTTAGTAAGTGGTATGCTGTAGCCATGCCAAAGATTCCTGCGCCGATGATTACAACATCGTGTTTCGGTTCTGTCATATTACTCACTTCAAAAGAGGGTTTGAGCTATTACAAATCATAGTTGGAAAAGGGTTTAAAAAGTTTATACTTGGAAAAATCTATTGTTATATCATTGAGTTTTTAAATAATCTGTGGAAGTGTGGATTTAGACTAAAGGGATACAAATGCAATTAAACGTTAAAAGTGAAGAAGATAAGAAAATTGAGGAAACACTATCAAAAATTAAATACAAAATAGCTGTATTATCAGGTAAAGGTGGAACAGGAAAGACAACTGTTACAGTAAATATTGCACAGACACTATCTGATAAAGGTTACAAAGTTGGTGTACTAGATGCAGATATTACAGGACCAAATATTCCTTTGATGTTTGGAGTTGAAGATGATAAAATAACAGGAACAGAAGATAATAGAATTATACCAGTCGAAGCAGGAAAAGTAAAAATTGTATCGATGGAATTTTTATTAGAAGACAAGAGTAAAGCGATCATCTTTAGAGGTCCAATGAAGATTAAAGCACTTAAACAGCTACTTGCAGAGGTAAATTGGGGAGATTTAGATTTTCTAATAGTTGATTTACCTCCAGGTAGTAGTGATGAACCATTATCAATTGTACAAACAATAAAAGATCTAGATGGAATGATTGTGGTCACTACACCTCAAGATGTATCATTATTGGATGTCAGTAAATCTGTTAATTTTGCAGAAGTCACAAATGTTCCAATAATAGGCATAATTGAAAATATGTCAGGTTTTATTTGCCCACATTGCGGAGAAGTTACTAATATCTTTAAGAAAGATGGTGGAAAGAACTTCGCAGAACAGCTTTCTTTGAATTTCCTAGGAAGCGTTCCTCTTGTATCAGCTATTTGTGAGGCTGGTGATATAGGAAAACCTGCAGTTTTATCTAACGAAATCGCAAAAGATTCTTTTGATAAAATAGTAGAGAAAATACTAACAAAATTAGAAAATCAGTGAATTTTCTTATCACTGAAAATTCATTCTCTTTTCACTAAGGTCAGAAGGGATTGTACTTCTCCTGAGAGTACATTAAAGTCTAAATTCAGCTTTTTCTTGTGTCAACATTTTTATTTTCATAGGATGATTTTTCTTCCCTGCAAATTTGCCCATTCGTCCATCTGACAGAATTACTCTGTGACATGGAACGATAGGTCCAAACCTGTTTTTTGCCATGACGTTTCCTACAAATCTTGCAGCATTTGTGATTCCTGCTCGTTTCCCTAATTCAGCATAAGATACAACTTCTCCAGCGGGAATTTTTAGGAGTGCTTTGAGTACTTCAACCTCTTTGTCAGTATATCCGCTGAAATCAAAATCTATTTTTGGTAGATCAAACGACTTTCCATCCACTATATTATTTATGACATCAATAACAGGATGATGTTTTTCTTCTATTATCACCTTTTCACCCGCGATTTTAGAGAGGTATTTAACAGCTTCATCCTTGTTATTAAAAGAATAGTGTGTATAGAATAGCTTCTCATTGTTCAACAGGATACCAGTCCATCCTTCGTTGTTTTTAGAAATGACAATTTTCATTTTACCACAAGCTTTTTCTATTTTTTGACTATTTAAAGTATTAATAAGTAGTTGATTACAAATGACCTTATCAGCATTGCGTATAGGTAAGATTCTTGAAAATTACTTCAAAGAACATTACAATTCAGAAGATAAGTTTGTAGTTAAAGATATTCAGTCATTAGCGAAAGGATGGCAAACAGAATTATTCGCTTTTAAACTCTATAGAGAAGGCAACGATGAAGAGAACATAGAACCCCTAATACTGAGAATGTATCCAGGAAAGAAAATGGCATCAAAGACTAAACATGAATTTGAGGTACTGCAAACTCTCTTTGAATCAGGTTATCCCGTTCCCAGAACTCAAATTCTTGAGCTTAACAAAGAAGTGCTTGGACATCCATTCATAATTATGGAAAGGATTCTAGGAAAAGATATGGGAGAAATTTTTGTAAGAGCTTTAGAAGAAAATGATCATAAAGCCCTATCTGAGAAGATTCTACCAACCTTTGCCAGTTTGTTTATACAGTTACATGAGCTCAATTGGAAAATATTAGCAAATAAAACAAAATATACCGAAGAAGAGAACCCGTATTTCTTTATTGATAAATCATTAAGCAAGCTTGAAAAACAGATATTAGATAATGGAATCATTGAACTATTACCTCTGCTAAAATGGTTGAAAGAAAACAGAAACAAAGCTTCTTTGGAAAAAATAGCCATAGTACACGGTGATTTTCATCCCCACAATATAATTCTAGATGAGAGTGGAAAAGGATTTGTAATAGATTGGCCTGGTGCTCATATAGGAGATTATCGCGAAGATTTGGGATGGACATTAATGCTTATGGAAGCATATACTTCAAGGGAAGTAAAAGAAATGTTCCTTAAATTCTATGAACGATTATCTGGAAAACTTTCAGCAGAGATAAATTACTTCATAATTCTTTCAATCTGTTATCGATTGTTTGAAGTAACTTTAACCATTAAATTCGGTTCTGAGTTAATGGGTTTTAGAGAGGAAGCGAAGGAACAGATAAAGGAAACAGCTTATCATATCAGAAATTTACTTGTGTCATTAAATGAAAAAATAGGTTTATCAATACCAGAAATAGAAGAAATGTTAGATGAGCTTGAACACTGATGTTTTGGAAATATCATCAGAGAATTACAACAATTATAAATTCGGTTTCGCTCTAAAGCTAATAAAGGGATCAGGATGAGTGAAGAGATTAGGATAAGTTTTCCCTATAAAGGAGAAACTCTAACAGGTGTAGTAAAGAGATTCAACAAAAAAACTGTTACAGTTGAAACAAACATGTTGAAATTTCGAGTACCTTACTCACTTACTACACCAAGATTAAAACCTCCTAAACCAACTTCAAAGAAGAGGAACTCTAAGAAGAAATGGTCCGCATCGCAATCTAAAGATTATGAAAAATCAAAAACAGCTGCAATAAAACCTCTTGCCAAATCAGCCATCAAAATTTTACATAACACGACGATGATGTTGGGTGATTCCTTAAAGCTTGGTGATGATGAAGATATTAAGAAATATTCTAATCTCCTTCTTTCTGAGCTAAATTCCATGTACAGCCTTCCACATTTAACCGTGCACACAGGTGGTAAGCGACGTTTAACAAGATTTGGAGGACAATATTATGGATTATACCGAACAAGAGGCGACACTCAGAAAAAGTATTCCATTTCAATATTCAGTAGGACGGCTAAAACCCAAAATTACGTAGCTCCTAAAACATTTCTTCGCACGTTGATTCATGAATGGGGACACCACTATGATAGACATGTTTTGAGTTTGGAGAATACCTATCATACTAAGGGGTTTTATGATAGAATCAATACACTTTATGGACAATTGAAAGAAGTGCTTGAGAAGAACTAATCATTAAATACACAAGAAATTTCTTAGCCTCTATATTTTACTTACTTCGTTTTTTTGAGATTTAGTTGAAATCCAACTGAAAAACATATACGAAACATTTATATATCATTAAGAGAGAGTATTATACAAGTAGTTCAATACCGACAGTAATATACTGAAAAGGAATTGAGGCGAGAGATTATGAACGATAATAATGAAAAGGACAGAGATATATTCCGAAAAAAATTCAACAATGAATTTAGAAGAGTAAGATTCTATACCAACATCAATGGTGTAAAAAGAGAATATGGTTATGATTATAACAGAGATCCTGAAGGCAAGGAAAACTATCACGAGATAGGAGAGATACCTGAAGAATTTGGTGCAGAGTATATTGAAAGAATCTTGAATCTGAGTAAATCGTTTGATTGGGATAATAATTTATTTTCTCGCTCTTTTGAGCGTTTTGCAGAACTTATTCCAAGCTTAGAAAAGATGTTTAGGGTTGAAATGAGCCCTCAACTTACTTCAGGTGTGGAGAAAAAAACAAGAATATCGAATCAAGAGACAAAAAAACCGAATCAAGTTGCATATGATTTGCAAGTTGACAAAGAAAAGAATCAACTCTACTTAATTGTTGAACTTCCTGGTTTTACCAAAGAACAAGTAAAAATGAAACTTGTAAAAAATCATCTTGAGTTGATTGCTGAAAATGGTAAGAAGCAAATTGACACTAAAATACCAATTGAGCAAGAAATCGATAGAAAACAGAAGATAGAAGCTACGATGAGAAATGGCATATTAGAAGTTAAATTAAAAACAGTCAGTGAAGTTAATGGTGATGAGAAAAACATTTCCATTAACTGATTTTTTTGTAATCATGGTGATAAATTATGTCAATAAATAGTGAAGATAAAGGAAAACAGTTAAGAGTAAAAGAAGCACTTCAACGAGATGTTGGGAGAGGGATAGTTAGAATATCCCAAGATGTAGCAGATGAACTGAAAATTGGGACAGGAGATATAGTCTGCATTGCAGGGACAAAGAAAACTTATGCTAGAGCATGGAGAGGAGACCCAGAAGACTTTGGAAAAGATGTAGTTCGGCTTGATCGTATGATTAGAATGAATGCTGAAGTAGGTATCGACGAAAGAGTTGCAATTACAAAATCGTCAGCTCAAAAGGCTAGAAAAATAGTTTTTGCACCTACTGAAAAAATTCATGTTCAAGGTTTGGAAAAATGGTTGAAACAAACATTAGAAGATAGGGTGATAACAACAGGAGACATTATACCGATAGGTCTTGGAATGTCCCGTAAACTCTATCTTGGTGTAGCATCTGTCACCCCTACTACTGATGCAGTCATTATGACGTCAGAAACCAACATACAGATTAGTGATAAGCAATGGGAAGATCTCAAAGCGCGAAAAGTTGAGAGAATTTCATATGAAGATATCGGTGGTCTTTCCGAAGAGATATCAAGAATTCGGGAAATGATAGAATTACCACTTCGTCACCCAGAACTATTCAAGAGATTAGGGATAGAACCTCCAAAAGGAGTGCTGTTGCATGGACCTCCAGGAACAGGAAAGACACTCCTAGCCCGAGCTGTGGCTAATGAAACTGAAGCGAATTTCTATGTGCTCTCTGGTCCTGAAATCATGTCAAAGTTCTATGGAGAATCAGAGCAGAAACTTAGAGATTTATTCAAGGAAGCGTCAGATAACGCCCCAAGTATTCTATTCATCGATGAGTTAGATGCTATTGCTCCAAAAAGAGAGGAAGTAACAGGTGAAGTCGAAAGAAGAGTTGTTGCTCAGATGTTGGCGCTTATGGATGGATTGGAATCAAGAGGACAAGTAATTGTTATAGGTGCAACTAACAGAGTTAATGCGATAGATCCAGCACTGAGAAGACCTGGGAGATTTGATCGAGAGATAGAAATTGGCATCCCAGATAGAGACGGAAGGTATGAAGCTCTATTAATTCACACAAGAGGTATGCCAATTGATAAGGATGTAGATCTCAATCGACTAGCAGATTTAACGCATGGATTTGTTGGCGCAGATATTTCCGCATTAGTCAAAGAATCAGCAATGCATTCTCTACGAAGAATGCTTCCTGAATTGAATCTTGAAGATGAGGAAGTACCAATGGAAGTTTTACAAAAAATCAATGTTATTAATGAAGACTTCCGTAGTGCTTTACGGACAATTGAACCCTCAGCCTTAAGAGAAGTGTTTGTTGAAATTCCAGATGTTAATTGGGAAGATATTGGCGGGTTAGATGAAGTAAAGGAAGAGATGAAAAGAGCTGTGGAATGGCCAATAAAGTACAAAGAGATTTATTCTGCTATGAGTGCAAAATCTCCTAAGGGAATACTGCTCTACGGTCCTCCAGGAACAGGAAAGACACTAATGGCAAAAGCAGTTGCAAATGAGTCTGAGGCTAACTTCATTTCTGTTAAAGGACCTGAAGTGCTTTCTAAATGGGTAGGGGAAAGTGAGAAAGCTATTCGAGAGATCTTTAGAAAAGCAAGACAAGCAGCACCTTGTATAATCTTCTTAGATGAGATTGATTCAATTACACCAGTTAGAGGAAGAAGCTCTGATTCTGGAGTTACTGAAAGAGTAATTAGTCAACTATTATCGGAATTAGATGGTTTAGAGGAACTCAGAAACGTTGTTGTTATTGCCGCAACTAACAGACCAGATATGGTTGATCCAGCACTTTTACGACCTGGGAGATTTGATAAGCTTGTTCGTGTAATTACACCAAATTTCGAAAGTAGAAAACAAATCTTCTCAATACATCTCAAAGGAGCACCTTTAGCAGAAAATGTTAATATAGATGATTTATCGAGAGACACTGAAGGTTTCACAGGTGCAGATATAGCTGCACTTTGTAGTGAGAGTAAGTTAATTGCTATAAAGAACTATATTGAAGAATTTGAAACAGAGATTGCAGAAGGAAAGCCGTTTGATGCCGAAAAGTGTGATTGTAAAATCACTCAGGAGATTCTTCTAGAAACCCTTAAACAAGCTAAACCAACAAAAGATAGAGCTACTGCAGTTGGTAAAGATATGAGAAAAGACGAAGCAAAGAAAGATGAATTGGGATTCGTTTAAATCCCCCTCATTTCTCCAGCTTAAAGGTGAATTATGTGTTAGGAACAAATAATGAGAATGAAGAAACGGATGTTTTTGAATTATTAGATTTTCTGTCCAATAATACAAGAAGAAGAATTTTGGAATTATTATCCGCTGAAGATCTTTATTCTTTTCAAATATCTAGGATGATGGACATATCACCTCGAATAATTGCAAAATATCTTGAAGAACTGGTAAATTTGGGGATTGTATCGATTGAGGAGAGAAAAAGTGATAAAGGTCCTTTTCGAAAATATGCGAGTTTGAACAAGGCTTTTTCATTAATAATAGATGTGGGGCAAAACACTTTCAATGTGAAATACTTTCCAACAGGAGAAGTAATTGGGAGTGAAAAAACACCTCAAATAGAGAGTACTGAAGCAGTTGAAGAAAAGAGAAATGAGCAGCTTAGGAATAAATTAAAGCGTGAATCCACAGACATACGCGATTTGATTAAAACTAAAATAGGCGAACTGAAAGATCTTAATCAGCAAAGGCAAGAATGTGTTGAAGAAATCAATGAAATTTTTTATCGATTCAACAACATAATTGAAAAGATTGTACACAATTACAATGATCGTGAGATATATAGAAGAATATTCAAAATAATAATTAATAAACCAGACAATAAAGTTTCGCTTTCTGAGCTAGCTAGCTGGTCAAGAATGTGGCGAGGCGATTTACACGGTAGAATAGAGGTTCTTGCTAACCAAACAGGATGTATAACAATCCAAAAGGATCGTCGAGGGGAAATTTGGTATTCAATCTAATGTTTTTTAATACTAATCTTGAAAATTATGTTGTATCAAATTGCCAGATTTAAAGAATACAACCTTACACATTGGATTTGATGATACAGATTCATTGAAAGGTGGTTGTACAACTTTTCTAGCATTAAGAATAATTGAGTTATTGGACCCACATGTCGATTTTATTGATTATCCCCGTCTCATTCGCAATAATCCGAATATTCCATGGAAGACGAGAGGAAATGGAGCTCTTTGTTTAACTCTCAGGGTTAATGATGAAATTGTTGAGAAAGTAGTAAGGATAGCAATTGAAACGTTAAATGAGTTACTTGAAGAAGATCCAAATACTAATCCTGGAATGGTATTTGTTCTGGGAGAAGTTCCTGAAGAAATCAAACAATTCTCAAGGAAAGCTCTGACAGATGTTATTTTAATTTCAACAACAAAGGACATTGTAGAGAAGTTTTGTTTCAAACATTATTCGGTGGGTAACAGCAGGGGACTGATTGGTGCCCTAGCGGCAATAGGGAATTCACTAAACCCCACAAGTGAAGATTTTACTTATGAGTTACTTACATACAGAAAACCTGAGAATGTTGGGGAAAAACGAGATTTTAATGAAAAATCAGTTGTAAAAGCTGATAGCAAATATTCAGCTGAAGTATTCAATAATATAGATGAAGAATCAAAAAAGGTTCTAATTGCACCAGCTGGACCCGATCCTGTCTTATACGGGATTAGAGGTGAAAATCCTTTAATTTTACTTAAAATGATGGAAGAAATAGAAGTGTATGAATCCATTAGTTCATATTGTATTTTTCGAACAAATCAAGGTACGGATCAACACTTTAAATTTGCATCTTCAGAAGTAAAAAACTACAATGCTTTCAAAGGTGAGATTAGAACTCTTGAAAAACCTAGAACTATTCTTGGAGGGCATGTAATTTTTCAAGGAGAGATCGCAAGCAACGAAATCAAGGTTGATGTTGCGGCCTTTGAACCAAGTAAAAGCTTCAGAAACACTATAAGAAAACTTCTCCCAGAGGACATAATACTTGCCTATGGAGGTGTCAAATACAAAGAGGAATTCCAAGGGTTCACAATTCAATTGGAAAAATGTGAGATCTTATCTGTTTCAGAGCAATTCAAAGAAGAGTCACCTTTATGTCCATCTTGTAGCAAGCGCATGATAAGCAATGGATTAAATAAAGGGTATAAATGCAGAAACTGCGGTCATAAAGATCGAGATTTAAGAAAGAATAAAACCCCAATCGAAAGAACATTATCTACTGGACTATTTATTCCTCCAGCTCAATCACAAAGGCATTTAATAAAACCATTTAGAAGATACAATTTACCACAAAAAGATTCATATTTCCTAATAGATAATTGGTGGAAAGTATTCCCTAAGGCAAAATAATGCCCCCCAGGCAAACTCAGGAACTAGCCAAGTAGAGGTTGATAGATTTTTACTCAGCCAAATTAAACGTAAAAAAATCACTATATAAATGTGATGTGAGATAAGGTAACTATTTCTTACCATCCCCAGAATTTGGAAACATTTTCTCTTTTAATTTTAGCGAGTTCTTCGAGAATTTGTGCATCATCAGCTGTAATCATATCACGATATCTCTTCATAAGTAGAACAGCATGTTTTTCGGGTACATCAACATAGAGAACATCACCTTCCCTTATTTGTCTTCCAACAGTAGGACCACGTATAGACATTGCGACTTGTTTTCCTTTCGTAACTTCTTGAACGGATTCTTGTTGATCTTGAAGCTGATGTATTCTGCCAACTCTCTTATTATCTTCTCTAATCAACATAAGTCGAGGAGAAATACGTCCACCTAAGACCTCAATTCCAACAATCGCAGGTTTGCTGGCTCTAAAGGTATGATTGGGAAGGATAGTTATTTTACCAGGCATCATCAAATCTTTCAAAGAATCAGATTTTATAGATTCCTTTGTATCAAGCATCCATCTCTCATAATCATCAATAAGATTGTAAATCACATCACTTGAAAAAATTTTGATGTCATTTACTTCTACTTCTTCTTGAGCACTTACCAGAACATTAACATTGAAGCACAATATAGCCGAATATTCGGGAGTCTTCTCACTAACAATAGCGGCATCAATTACATCTTTCTTATTTACATCTCCGATGTCTGCTTTCTGTATGGGGATGTTTTTTTCTTTTATCATGTCAACTATTGCTTCAAGGCTTCCTAGAGTATCCACCTTCAATATGATACCATCGGTTTTAGTCTCTATTCTGAAACTTTCAATCTCATCAGCTACTATCTCGAACACTTTATCTTCCATGCCTATAGGTGCAACACGTATAGGTGCTCCAGCCAGAGCATCTTCTAAACCTGGTGCTGCTATCTTTATACCTGCAGATGCATAAACCACATCTACGCCTTTGAACTTGTCTCTGGGATCTCTCATCTCATCAAGTTCTTTAGGTTCAAGAAGTGCTCGGATTTTTAATAAACAAGGTTCTTCTCTACCCCCAACCACAATTTGATCATTCTTTTTAAGCATCCCCTCATAAAGAATAACATCGATAGTGGTTCCTAAACCTTCCTCCTCTTTGACTTCAAGAATGGTCCCAACTCCAGGGCCTTCACTATATTCAAGCTTTTTCATCATAAATTGCTGTGTTAAACCAGATAACACCAAAAAGAGATCAGGGATACCTTCACCTGACTTTGCACTAGTTGGAACAATAGCGACAGATTTTTTGAAATCGTTTACTCTATCGTATCTATCACCTTCCATGTTTAGTTCAGATAGTTCTCCCATAATTTCATAAATCCGACCATCCATGTCCTCTTTAGCCTTTGAATTTTGTTTGCTATATGTTTTCAAGAAAGAGGCATTTGGAACTGATTTCCAACTTGAAATCCTATCGATTTTGTTTGCAGCAATAATAAATGGAGTTTTTCTAGCACGGAGTATATCTAGTGATTCATATGTCTGAGCTTGAAAACCTCGAATAACGTCGACGACCAAGATAGCTATATCGGCGACTGATGCTCCACGTTTTCTTAAGTTCATGAATGCCGCGTGACCAGGAGTATCAACAATCAGAACACCAGGTATGTCTAGTTTTATGTTTGCAGATTCCATCAGAGTCCCACAAACATCTAGAATCGTCTCAGATGGGAAAAAAGATGCGCCAACATGTTGAGTAATCCCTGCAGCTTCTCTAGCTTGAACAGCGGTTCCTCTAACTTTGTCAAGTAAGCTAGTTTTACCCGAATCTACATGACCGAGAATTACACCGATTGGACTTCTTAATCTTTTACCAGTATCTTTGTCTATTATTTTCGACATTTCAATCACTTTCCGTTTGATTGAATTCCCTAAATGAGCTGTTTACAGCTCAAAATGTTAATATCAACATTCCTTCTTCAACAAAATTAAAATAAAAACAAATTGGTTGGAGATATAATATTTTAATGCGTTATATTTTTGAATTAGTTAGAAAGAACTTAATTATGAAGAAAATAGGTGTGGCAATTGTTGGAGGAGGTCCCGCAGGATTGCAAGCTGCGATCACTCTAGCTAATAAAGGGATTAAACCAATCCTCTTTGAGGAACACTCTACAATTGGTGAACCTATTCAATGTGGAGAGGGATTAAGTGTTCATGCTTTTAAAGATTTCAACTTACCAAAAGGAGAAAAATCTTTCTGTGTCAAAGAACTAGATACATGCCATCTGATGTTTCCTGAAAACAAAACAATTCTTGGAGATATTCGAGCAACCATGATACATAGGGATAAATTTGATCAATATCTATCAAAAAAAGCAATTGATTTAGGGGCAGAAATATTTACTGCAACAAAAGTTACAAATCTTCAAAGAAAAACAGATGGGGTTGAAATAAAAGCAAAAGGTGAGAGTAATTCTAAATATTTTGCTAAACTAGTAATTCTTGCAGAAGGGCCTAACGTGCAACTTGCAAAAACACTAGGTTTCCAAACACCTTCTCCTATGATTAAAGCTTTTGAATATAAGGTGAGGGGAGAATGGAGTGACAAACTAGAGTTTCATTTTGATTCAAAAAAATTCCCATTCGGTTATAGTTGGGTTTTCCCAAGAGAAGGAGAAACAAATGTGGGTATAGTTACAACGACCAAAGATAGAAAACAACGTTTAGATAATTTTCTTAAGAAGAAAGGAATAACGGGTAGAATTCTGAAAAAAATTGGAGGACAGATACCCATGCATGGTCCTCTGAAAAAATTATATCATAACCGAGTTTTATTAGTAGGTGATACTGCAGGCATGGTAAATCCAATTTTTTACGGGGGAATTCGCATGGCGATGACAAGCGGACGCATCGCAGGAAATACTGTTGTCGATATCCTGAAAACGGAAACTGATCAAGCCAGCTTTAATCTCAAAATATACGAAGAAAAATTGAGACAGTTCAAATTCATGAAGAGAATTAATTTTCAATGTCACAGATTCTTTTATACTAGGTCAAATAAATTTCTTACAAAACTCGGAGAAGTATTTGATAGCAAATATATTAACCAAATCGAAGGGACTGAAATTCTCAAAACGCTTGGAAAAATTCTGCTTAGACCTTCTTTGTTGACTAATCCTATTGGTCTCTACTGGTTATATAGGGGCTTTAAGGTTGCTAGAGACTGGGGCTTCTGAAGTCACAACAATCAAAATAG